>CAYNQA010000026.1:0-18758 GCA_964399225.1 uncultured Anaerolineaceae bacterium | reverse complement strand
AAAAGCATCCTGAATATAATCAGATTCCTACCTTGTTCAATATTCTTTATTTTTCCTGGTTGGTGCTTCTGGCTTTGGCATTTTATCTACTGGTCAAGAACTCAATAATCAATATATTCTTCCTGGTTGGGTTGACATTCGGGTTCATTGGTCTATTCATCGGAGTATTTGTTTTCCTAACAGGAGTTTCCATCCTACCATCCCGCAGTCCTTGGACATTTTTTGTACCAAACGAGGATGCTAAACTTGTGGGTAGGTTTCAAGTCACATGGAGCGTTGGAGTAATCATCCTTGCGATTGGGCTTGAACTTTTTTTCCGTTTCTTTTGAAATTGGATGATTTTCAAATCCCGTTCCCCTTCGCCTCATTCCACAACGCGTCCATCTCTTCGAGCGTCATATCCGATAAACTCTGTCCCTGCGCCTTCGCCCCCTGCTCCACGTAGCCAAAGCGCTTCTTGAATTTCATATTCGTCCCTCGCAGCGCGGACTCGGCGTCCACTTTCTTCCAGCGCGCCAGGTTGACCAGTGCGAAGAGCAGGTCGCCGATCTCGTTTGCTAGTTGGGTCTCGTCCGTGGCTTGCTTGACCTCTTCGATCTCCTCGGCAATCTTTGCCAGCACACCATCGATCTCGGGCCAGTCGAAACCGACTCGCGCCGCACGGCCTTGGTACTCCTGTGCTTGATTCAACGCAGGCAAAATCACGGGCACGCCATCCAGCAAGCCCTTGTCTTCCTTCTTTTTGCCACGCTCTTTCTCCTTCAAGCGTTCCCAATTTTGCAAGACCCCATCCACATCGTTCAGTTCCAAATCGCCAAACACGTGCGGATGCCTGCGCACGATCTTGTCATGAATTCCCTTGACCACATCAGTCATGTTGAAATCGCCAGCCTCGCTCGCGATTTGGGCATTCAACACGATCTGCAATAACAAGTCACCGAACTCCTCGCGCATGGAGGTCACATCGCCCGCGTCAATGGCGCTCAATGTTTCGTAGGCCTCCTCCAGCAAATGGGTCCGCAGGGACTGATGAGTTTGCTCACGGTCCCAGGGACATCCGTTCGGCGCGCGCAGGTGGGCGACAATTTCATGGAAAGTTTCGAAGGCGCTGCCTTCAGGGAGGGCGGGGATAAAAATACAAGTCGAAGGTTGGAAATCGAAAGTCAAGAACCCATCACCCGCAAGGCTTTCGACCTTCGACTTTTGACCTTCAACTAACGTGATCTCATGCTCGCCGGGGTACACCGTCAACACCACCTCGCGCACGTGTGCGGCCAACTCGGGTGAGTCCACATTCGTCAGAAGGGTGGGAATCTCTGCAGGGAAGGGCGGGGCATGTCTGCCCGTCAGGGTCCGCGCGTCGAGCAGGGTCAGGCGCGGAGGAGGTTCGAGGCGAAGGTTGGAGAAGACAGAAGCGACGAGGGATAAGTCCATGGGAACGTCCTCAGTTCATTTCATCAAAAAATAACCACGGGGACACGGAGAAAAAGACAATTCCGTGTCCCCGTGGTTGAATTAAAACAAAACGCAATGCGAAACATTCGTCACGCATTACGTTTTCATTTTCAAACATCACGTGACACTCTTCGACACTCCCTTAGATCGCAGGGCGAGCCTGACACGTGACACCTGACACCGATTAACGCTTGGTGTAGGTGGGAGCCTTGCGGGCGCGCTTGAGGCCTGGTTTCTTGCGTTCCTTGATACGGGCGTCGCGGGTGAGGTACCCGCCCTTGCGCATCGCAGAATTCCAGTCGGGGTTGATCTTGACCAGTGCGCGAGCCATGCCGAGCTGGACGGCCGAGGTCTGGCCGGTCACTCCGCCGCCATTTACGGTGACGGAAATGTCGTAGCTCTTGGGGCTTTGTCCCGCAGCCGCAACCGGGGCGAGGATCGCCTGCAGGTCGCCGAGGCGGGTGAAATAGGCTTCCGCCTCCTTGTCATTCACAATGAACTTGCCCGAGCCGTTCATAATGCGCACGCGGGCGGTGGATTCCTTGCGGCGGCCAATGCCTTCAAAATATTGTTCAGCCATTCGTCTCGTTCCTTTCTAACTACGCCAGGGGTTCCGGCTTATGCATCGCGTGCGGGTGCTCGGAGCCGCCGTAGATCTTGAGGCGCTTGAGCAGGGAGCGGCCCATACGGTTGTGCGGGAGCATGCCCCACACAGCAGCTTTAAGGGCGCGGTCAGGATGGCGGTCCAACTGGTCGCGGAGCGAGATGGCCTTCAAACCGCCGGGGAAGCCCGAGTGACGATAGTACATCTTGGTGCTCATGCGGCTGTTGGTCTTGGTACCGGTCACGGCCACCTTTTCCGCATTGGTCACGACCACATAATCGCCCATCTCCACGCCAGGCGTGAAGGTGGGTTTGTGCTTTCCAAGCAGCACGTGCGCGATGCGCGCGGCAAGGCGGCCAAGGTTCTGCCCGTTGGCATCCACCACGTACCACTTGCGCTCGATCTCGCTCTCTTTTGGATAGTATGATTTGAACATCTCTGCTCCACTTACATGTCGATTTTTTTCATTTTTGATCCGGGTAGGTCACCTCGATGAGGCTTAACCCGTGTGCGGGAGCCAGTCCCGCGCGAAGCGCCGCCTGCGATTCGATCGCTTGACGAACAGCCTCGATGCTGATCCTTTTTTGTGCCACCATCACCTGGATAAACACCAGCCGCCGTACCATGCGATACAAAAACGCATCGGCCTGGACTTCGAACTGATACTCATCCGCTGTGCCTCCCCATCGGGCAGACATCACTGTCCGCACGGTGGAGCCATTCTCGCTGGTTGGTGAGCCGAAGGCGGCGAAGTCGTGTTTACCGATCAGAACAGAGGCAGCCTCATGAAGAAGGCTCTCCTCCAGCGCCGGCCAAACTCTCCAGGCGAACCGTTCGCGCACGGGGTTGCGGATCGGATCCACGAAGAGTGTATAACGATAGCGACGCGATGTGGCATCGAAACGCGGGTGGAAGTCCTGGCGAACTTCCCAGACCGCGCGAACGGCCAGATCATCAGGCAGGTTGGCATTCAGGGCAGCGCGAAGATCGTTAGGGCTGTGAGCCCATTCGATGTCCAGCGCGACCGATTGCCCATCCGCATGGACTCCGCTGTCAGTGCGACCGGCGATGAGAACCGATCGTCCCGTCCAACCGAGAGTCCGCAGGGCTTTTTCTAGCTCTCCCTGTGCGGTACGCCTGGGCCGTACTGCCGACCCGGCGGCCTGCCGTTGGCTACCCTCCAGAAGGGTGCCATCATAGGCAAGGATCAACTGGTAACGTGCCATTTTAGAACATAGAGAGCAAATGACTAGAGAGTAGCCACTGCTCTCCGTTTTCTACTGTTCGATTAATCTTCCACGAGCTCGAGCAGGACCATATCCGCGGCGTCGCCCTTGCGAGGGCCAAGCTTTAGGACGCGGGTGTAGCCGCCTGGACGGGTGGCGAAGCGCGGCGCGATCTCGTCGAAGAGGCGCTTGGTCACTTCGTTGCTCCCCAATCGGGAAGAGACAATACGACGAGCATTGACCTTGGCGGTCTCATCTTTATCGGCGCTGTTGCGCGCAATAGTGATGAGGCGCTCGGCTTCGCCGCGGATGGCGGCTGCCTTGGCGCGCGTGGTGCGGATGCGCTCGTGCGTGAAGAACTGTTTGATGAGCGTGCGACGCAATGCGATGCGCGCGCTCGACGTTCGATTGAGTTTGTAACCGGAAACCTGGTGTCGCATTTCGAATTACTCCGAAGAAGTTGTTTCGTCTTTGAGATAACCTTTTTCGCGCATCTTCTGGCGGAGTTCATCGAGACTAGTCTCGCCGAAGTTGCGAATGGACATGACTGCCTGTTCGCCCTTTTCGAGGAGGTCGAGCACATCGCCAACAGTGGTGATGCCGGTGCGCTTCAATGAGTTGAAGACGCGCACCGAAAGGTCAAGGGCTTCGACTGGGGTCTCAGCCACTTCACTGGCAAGACGGCTGCCGCCGCTTTCCTTTTCTAGGGTCACGGTCAAAGTCTCCTCGCTGATGCCTGCAATGAAGCGCAGGTGGTCGATGAGGATGCGGGCCGCGTTGCTCAGGGAGCGTTCGGGCGAGATGGTGCCGTCGGTCCAAATCTCGAGCGTCAACTTGTCGTAGTTGGTGCTCTGGCCGACACGCGCCGAACTAACTTCCCAATTCACGCGTTTGACCGGGCTATAGATGGCGTCCACCGGGAGTTCACCGATGGGCGTATGCCCGGAGCGCTCATTGGCCGGGGAATAGCCGCGGCCGCGCTCCACCGTGAACTCCAAGTCGAGCTTCGCTTTGGGGTTGTCCACGGTAAATAAGTAGAGGTCGGGGTTGACAATCTCCACTTCGGGGGGCGTGATGATGTCCGCCGCCGTAACGGTGCCTTCGCCGCGCACCTCGAGGTGCATGCGGGTGCTGTCCGCGCCATCCAGTTTCATACGCAGTTGTTTAACCTGCAGAGTCACCTGGATGACGTCTTCGCGGACGCCGGGGATGTCGCTGAATTCATGCAACACATCCACGATGCGGACGGAAGTTACCGCCGCGCCGTCCAACGAGGACAACAGTACGCGACGGAGGGCGTTACCCACCGTCACACCGTAGCCGCGTTCAAGCGGACTGATAACAAATTTGCCGTAATTGCGCGCTTCTGCTTCGCGCTCGATCTTCGGCAAGACCATATTCGAGATTCCCGTCACGGTTCACCTCTCCCTGTTGATACAGAGCAGGCAGGAAAACGGGCCGGCCTTTGGAGACCGGCCATCCAGCCAGACCAATTAGCGTCGCGAGTAGTACTCGACGATCAGCTGTTCGTTGAGACTGCCGTCAATTTCCGGCCGTTCGGGCATGCGGTCGACGCGTCCACTCAATTTCTTGAAATCGCGTCCGAGCCATGCAGGGGCAACACGCTTCTCAGCGTAGTCGGGCAATTCCTTGAAATAGTTAAGGCCTATGGAGCCATCGCGCACAGCAACTTCATCACCTTCTTTGAGGATCATGGAAGGGACATCCGTGCGGCGGCCATTGACAATGAAGTGGCCGTGGGTCACCAACAAGCGCGCCTGAGCGCGGCTGGATGCGAACCCGAGTCGGAATACGATGTTATCGAGACGGGACTCGAGGATCTGAAGCAGGTTAAGACCAGTCAAGCCTACGCGGCCGCGGGCGGTCTCGTAATAGCGGCGGAACTGGCGCTCCAGGATGCCATAGACGCGACGGGCTTTCTGCTTGGCGCGCAACTGGCGGGCGAAATCGGATTCGCGGCCGGTGCGGCTGGCGCTGTTGCGGCTCCCAGTCTTTCCATGCTGACCAGGCGCGTATTCACGGCGCTCGATCGCACATTTGGGGGTGTAACAACGCGCACCCTTTAGATAAAGTTTTTCACCTTCGCGCCGGCAAAGTTTGCATACCGGACTAATGTTTTTGGACATAGAAGTACCTCAAAACCATGAACTACACGCGGCGCTTCTTGGGAGGCCGGCAACCATTGTGCGGAACGGGCGTCACATCGGAGATGGAGCGCACCTTGAGACCAGCGGCCTGAACAGCGCGGATGGCGTTCTCGCGACCCGGGCCAGGACCTTTCACGAACAAGTCCACTTCCTGGATGCCCAATTGCTGGGCAGCCTTCACGGCCTGTTCGGCGGCAAGGCGGGCGGCAAAAGGCGTGCTTTTACGCGAGCCCTTGAAGCCAGCCGAGCCAGCGCTACCCCAGGCAACGGTATTGCCTTGGGTGTCGGTCACGGTCACAATGGTATTGTTGAAGGAGGCAAATACATGAACCTGCCCGGAGGACAGGGCGCGCTTGCCCTTCTTGGCGCCTGAGGCGCGGCGGGTGGAACGAACACTCTGAGCCATGTCGTTTGTCTCCTCTTACTTCTTTCCGCCCTTGCGGCGCCCGCGACCGGCAACGGTCTTCTTGGGGCCCTTGCGGACGCGCGAATTGGTACGCGTGCGCTGACCGCGGGTCGGCAGGTTACGGCGATGGCGCAGACCGCGATACGAGCCGATCTCGATCAGGCGCTTGATGTTCAATTGCACTTCACGTCGCAGGTCACCCTCAACGGTAAAGTGCTTGCTGATGTATTCACGGATGGCAGCCACATCCGACTCGCTCAAATCTTTGATGCGCGTGTCGGGGTTTACCTTGGTCGCTTCAAGGATCTCCTTGGAGCGGGTCAGGCCGATTCCATACAGGTAGGTCAAGCCCACCTCAACCCGCTTGTTGCGGGGCAGATCAACACCTTCAATACGAGCCATAGTTGTCACCTATCCCTGTCGCTGCTTGTGCTTGGGATTTTCGCAGATGATATACACTCTGCCTTTGCGGCGCACCACTTTGCATTTGGCGCATCGCTTACGAATGGAGGGAGAGACTTTCATTTACACTCCTGAAGTTGAGTAGAACGATTCAGACAAGGTTTGAATTATACACGTGCAAACTGCATCCGTCCAGAGAACGGGCCGAGGGTCAAGGGACAGTCAGGATGAGGGGATCTCCTGCGGTGACAGCCACAGTGTGTTCGTAATGGGCTGTCAATGACCCGTCAGCGGAAACAACCGTCCAACGGTCGGGGAGGACGCGGGTTGCATGCGTCCCAACAAGGACCATCGGCTCGAGGGCGATGGTCATACCCTGGCGAAGAAGCATTCCGGTTCCAGGCTTGCCATAGTTGGGTACCTGCGGACCTTCGTGCATCTGCCGCCCCACGCCGTGCCCGGTATATTCACGCGTAACGTGATACCCGCGGCTTTCGACGTAGTGCTGTATCGCCGCTCCAATATCACCGGTGCGATTGCCTTCGCGCATCTTTTCGATGCCTGCGAAAAGCGAACCCTCCGTGACTTCGAGCAGGTCGCGCGCCTTGGGGGAAATCTCCCCCACTCCGGCTGTATAAGCCGAGTCGGCGACGAACCCGTCAAGGACTGTGCCGCAATCGACGGAGACGATATCTCCCTCGCGCAGTTTCCGATCCTTTCTCGGGATGCCGTGCACCATCTCGCGATTGATGCAAACAGTGATCGAGGTAGGAAACGGCGGCTGGCCGTAGCCCTTGAACGGCGAATAACATCCGTGTTTCTTCAGCACTTCCTCAGCAGCCGCGTTGAGGTCCGCTGTCGAAACACCGGGTTGTAAAAGTGCCTTTGTGGCGGCCAGGACTTCTGCATTGATACGTCCTGCATCGCGCATAATCGCGATTTCCGCCGGGGTCTTGACGTGGATCTGGCGTGCCCAATCCATGTTTACTTCTTCAATGCCGCCAGAAGTTCCTTCGTCACTTCGGCGATCGGTTGCGCACCCTGCACCTCCACCAGCACACCGCGGTCGCGGTAGTAGGCGATCAGCGGTGCGGTCTGGGTAAGGTAGACCTGGATGCGGCGAACGACGGTTTCAGATTTATCGTCGTCACGCTGGTAAAGTTCGGAACCGTCGAAGTCGCAAACGTTTGCCTGCTTCGGCGGGTTATTCGTTGTGTGAAAGACGTGCCCGTTCGCGCGGCAGGTCCAGCGCCCGGTCAGGCGTTCAACGAGAGTGGCTTCGGGTGCGGTGATGTACGGCACCACGCTAACCTCGCCGCCCAATTCCTTCAACATCTTTGCAAGGGCGTCGGCCTGGGCTGCGGTGCGGGGAAACCCGTCCAAGAGGGCGCCCGCTTCACAGTCCGGACGGGTGAGGCGGTCCCGGATCATCGCAATCGTTACATCATCCGGAACCAGTTCACCGCGGTTCATGAATGTTTGGGCAAGCTTGCCAAGTTCGGTCTGGTTCTTCAGGTTCTCGCGGAAGAGGTCGCCCGAAGAGATGTGCGCAAGGTGTGTCTGTTCAGCGAGGATCTTGGCTTGTGTGCCTTTGCCCACGCCGGGCGGTCCGAGCAGAACGATGAAGGTGGCCATGACAAACCTATTTGACGAGCAAGGTGTCCTCGTAACCGTGAAGCTTCATTTCGGCTTCGATGTTCATGATCGTGTCGCGGACGACACCCACCACAATGAGGAGGCCGGAAGATGTGACCAGGAACAAGCCAGCTGAACTGCTGGAAGAACCAACGTTAAAGCTGGCAAGTATGAGACTGACCAGGTAGGGCATGATGGCGACAATGCCCAGGAAGAGCGCGCCGGGCAGGGTGATCAGACTCTGGACCCGCTTAAGGTACTTCTGAGTGGGAGCACCTCTGTTGATGCCGGGAATTTGCGCGCCAACACGCTTGAGGTTTTCACCATAATTCTGCTGGTCAAACAACACAGTGGTATAGAAGAAAGTGAAGGATACCACCATGAAGAAATAAAAGCCCCAGTAGAATCCGCCGGTGCCGTTGAGATTGTTTTGGATCCAATCCACGATCGTCTTGACCCATGCTGTCTCTGAACCACCGAAGTAGCTCGAGACGATCACCGGGAATTGCAGGAGTGCCTGAGCAAAGATGAGCGGGATCATACCTGCCATATTCACGAGTAAAGGCAGTGTGCCTTTGACGGGCATGGACATACGATTACCCATTCGGCGACCGGGGTACATGACCGGCACGTTGCGGCGTCCCTGTTGCACGTAGATGATGGCAAAGATCGTGATGATAATCAAAGCGATCACAAAGGCAAGCAGGAACCATCTGTTTTGCTCATCGCTCATCATTGCGCCCAAACGGGAGGGCATCTGTGAGACGATACCGGCAAAGATGATAAGAGAAAGACCCTGACCGCGAATGCCATACTCAGAAATCAACTCGCCCAACCAAATGGCAAACATTGTGCCGCCTGTCATGGCAACCAATGTGGTCAACGAGGGGAACCATAGTTCCTTGCTGAACAAATCGAATTGGATGACGGTTGTCTGGAAGTAAGTGTTGAACAGGCTGATCTGGCCAAAGACCGACAATGCCGCCATGGGCACAGCCAGATAGTAGGTCCAACGCTCCATCCACTTTCGGCCTTCGCGAGGATCATCCTCCATGCGCTTCTGCAAAGCAGGGATGATAGGGACAAGCAACTGCAGGATGATCTGTGCCGTAATGTAAGGATACACTCCCATCGAGAGGAGCGAAAAGTTGGAGATCGTCCCGCCGGAGAGCATGTCAAGCATGCCAACGAATCCGGTCGCGCTGGCGGTGATGGATGCTAACGCCGCGCTATCCACGCCTGGAGCAGGCACGTTTGCAGCCAGGCGGAAGATCGCCAGGATCAGAAACGTGACAAGGATCTTGCGGCGCAAGTCCACCGAATTCCACAAGTGGCGAACATAACGCGCGACGGAAATTTTCTTTTGAGCCATATCAGGTCTCCAGAAGGGTCACGCTTAGGCGATCAATTCCACGGAACCGCCCGCGGCTTCGATCTTTGCCTTGGCACCAGCGGTAACGCGGTGAGCGCGAACCTTGAAAGCAACTTTCGCTTCGCCGCGGCCCAAAATAACGATCGGATTGCGCGGGTCGCGAAGAAGATGGGCCTCCCCGAGCGACTCAGGGGTCACTTCAGCATTGGCCTTGAAAACCTCAGACAACTGATCGAGGTTAACCTCGTTGTATTCCACCCGATTGATCGAGCGGAAGCCTTCACCGCGCATGAACGGAAGACGGCGGTAGAACGGGAGGTTACCACCTTGACGATAGAGGCGCCCTCCTTCGCCGGAGCGCGCACCCTGGCCCTTGGTACCACGGCCGGCAGTCTTACCCTGACCAGCCGATACACCACGACCAACGCGCTTGCTTTTCTTCTTGGAACCCGGATTGGGAACAAGTTCGTGTAATTTCATGTCTAACCTACTCTTCGACGCGAAGCAGGTGGGTCACCTTGAACAACATACCGCGCAGAGCGGGAGTGTCCTTGTGTTCCACCGTCTGATTCATTCGGCGCAAACCGAGCGCAAGAACGGTCTTCTTCTGATCCTTGGTGAATCCGATGGGGCTCTTCACCAGGGTAACGCGCAGGGTCTTGCCTGTTGTTTCATTCTTAGGCATGTTGCTTCCTCCGTTCCCAGAAGGGCAGGAGATCCTCGACCGGTTTACCACGGCGGGCGGCTTCCTTCTGCGGTGAGCGCATACGCTCAAGCGCATCGAAGGTAGCCATCACGACGTTAAGTACGTTGGCACTGCCCATGGATTTGGTGAGAATGTCTCGGACACCGGCTACTTCGAGTACAGCACGCACACCACCAGCGGCGATAACGCCGGTACCAGGAGATGCAGGTTTCAAGAATACACGTGCGCCAGCAACTTTGCCGATAGTTTCGTGCGGGACTGTGGTCCCGGCCAACGATACAGAGCGCATGCTCTTGCGAGCCCGCTCAGTGGCTTTACGCATAGCATCGGGAACGGCATTCGCCTTGCCAACACCCATTCCAATGGTGCCTTTTTTGTCGCCGATTACCACGGTTACGCGGAAGCGGAAGCGGCGGCCGCCCTTGACCACTTTGGCCACACGGGCGATCTCGATCACGCGCTCCTCAAAACCGTCCTGCGCATCGAAATCCTGCTGTTCTGGATTCTTCTCGTAATCACTCATGTTTCAACTCCACTTCGGCCTAGAACTGCAGGCCGCCTTCACGCGCGCCATCGGCAAGAGCCTTGACGCGTCCAGTGTAAAGGAACCCACCACGGTCAAACACTACGGCGGAAATGCCTTTTGCTTTGGCGCGCTTGGCCACGGCTTCACCAACCAGTTTGGCTTGTTCGGATTTCTTCTTGCCCTCCAAGCTGGCACGCAATTCGCGATCCACCGATGAAGCGGAGACGAGAGTGCGCCCGGCCTGATCATCGATCACCTGGGCATAGATTTCCGTCAAGCTGCGGAAAACGCTCAAACGAGGACGGCTCGCAGTGCCAGCCAGGTTCTTGCGAACACGAGCGTGGCGGCGCTTGCGCGCCTCGGCACGATTATTGTCAGCCATGGGTTACTTGGCTCCTTTTCCGGCCTTGCCAGCCTTGCGGCGAATGCGTTCGCCAGCGTAGCGGATTCCCTTGCCGTGATATGGTTCCGGCGGGCGCACTTTGCGAATGTCCGCGGCAGTCTGGCCGACCAATTCCTTATCAATACCAGTCACCTTGATCTGGCGGGTCTTCTGATCCACTTCGAAGGCAATTCCAGCAGGAGGCGGAACTTCGACGGGATGGGAATATCCAACATACAACATGAGGTTCTTGCCACTCATTTCAGCGCGGTAACCGACACCTTCGACTTCCAGCACAGAATCGAAACCGCTGGAGACACCCTTCACCATGTTGGCAAGGAGCGCACGGGTCGTGCCATGCAGAGCACGCTCTGCAGCGACTTCGGAGTTCCGCGTGATGTTAAGGCTGCTACCCTCCAGCGCAATGCCGATCGTTGACGAGAACAATCGCTGGAGTTCCCCTTTCGGCCCCTTCACTTTGACGTGAGAGCCGTTCACGGTCACTTGCACACCGGCCGGAATGGAGACCGGCATACGTCCTACACGAGACATAGCTCTTCTCCTCCTACCAAACCTTGCACAGGATTTCGCCGCCCACGCCAAGCTGGCGCGCGCGCGAACCGGTCATCACGCCTTTGGGCGTGGAAAGAATGGCAACACCGAGACCGGAAAGCACCCAGGGGATTTCCTGCTTGCCGGTGTAGATGCGGCGCCCGGGCGTGCTAACACGCTCGAGTCCGGAAATGACCGGCTTGCGCTCGCGGCGTTCGCCAACGTATTTGATCTTCAAGCGTAGAACCTTCGCTACGGCGGTTTCACCGTCAGCGATTTCGTAGCTCTCGAGGAAACCTTCTTCCTTGAGGATCTTCGCAATTTCCATCTTGATCTTCGAACTGGGCATCGCCACCTGGGCGTGTCCTGAATGGACGGCATTGCGGATGCGGGTCAACATATCAGCGATCGGATCGTTTACACTCATGATCTCACCTCCACCCGGCTACCAGGACGACTTCGTCACGCCGGGGATTTTGCCCTGCAACGCCATTTCACGGAAGCAGATGCGGCACAGGCCAAAACGGCGGATGTAACCGCGCGGCCGTCCGCAACGGTGGCAGCGATTGCGTACCTGCACCGCCTGACGGCGGCGAAGTTCGCGGTATTGCATAGCTTTCTTTGCCATAGATTACGCTTCCTTCTTGATAAAGGGCATTCCAAGCAATTGCAGTAATGCGCGTGCCTGGTCATCATCGGGCGCAGATGTCACAATCGTGATTTCCATGCCGCGAAGCTTGTCAACCTTGTCGTACTCGATCTCGGGGAAGACCAGCTGGTCCTTCAAGCCGAGGGTATAGTTCCCGCGTCCATCAAAAGCATTGGCAGATACGCCGCGGAAATCGCGCACGCGAGGCAATGCAATGTTCATCAAGCGGTCGAGGAAAGCCCACATGCGCGGCCCACGAAGGGTCACCTTGGTGCCAACGATGGAGCCAGCTCGCAACTTGAAGTTGGCGATGCTCTTGCGGGCCTTGGTCTGGATCGGCTTTTGACCGGTGATCGCGGTCAGGTCAGCGACAGCGAACTCAAGGGCCTTCTTATTATCCAAAGCCTCGCCCATGCCAATGTTGACCACCACTTTTTCGATGCGGGGGATCTGCATGGTGTTCTTGTAATTGAACGCCTTCTGCAGGCCAGGCACGGCTTCTTTCTGATAACGTTCCTGTAACTTGTTCGACATAAATGACTCCAACCGTCTAATCCAGCACCGCTTCGCACTGCTTGCAAACACGGTGGGCGCCGGTATCGTCGCGCTGAACCGCCACGCGGGTCGGCTTGCTGCACTTGGGGCAGACCAGCATCACATTCGAGACATCCATTGGTGCCTCATACTGAATGCGTCCGGGCTGGATATTGCGTCCGGCCTGGGTTTGCACCTGGCGCTGATGCTTCGTGCGGATGTTGACACCCTGAACGACAACGCGGTGCTCGGAAGGGATCACAGAGAGAACCTCTCCGCGTTTGCCCTTGTCTTCCAGCTTCCCGCTGATGATTTCAACGGTGTCGCCTTTTCGAATCTTCACTTTCATACCTGTCGCTCCCGCGCTGGCTACAGCACTTCCGGTGCCAGCGAAACGATTTTCATGAAGCCCTTTTCGCGCAGTTCGCGCGCCACAGGGCCAAAGATACGCGTACCTTTGGGGTTCTCGCCATCAGCATCAAGAATGACTGCGGCGTTATCGTCAAAGCGGATGTACGAACCGTCTTCACGGCGCCATTCCTTGGTGCAACGCACAACCACTGCGCGCACAACTTCGCTTTTCTTCACAGAACCCTGGGGGGCAGCCGACTTTACCGCCGCTACCACCACATCACCAACCGCACCGTACTTGCGGGTGGAACCGCCAAGCACATGGATTACCTGGATCTCGCGCGCGCCGGTGTTGTCGGCCACTTTGAGGAAAGATTCCTGCTGGATCATGCCTGCTCTCCTTCAGCCGATTTTTCCTCGGCACCGGTCAAGGTCGAGTGATCCACATCGGCGGAGGCTGTTGCATCAACGCCCTCATCCTGAGTGCGAATCTCGCGCTTGACTACAGATTCAACCGCCCAACGCTTCGTACGCGACAACGGGCGGGATTCCACGATCTGAACCTCGTCGCCGATCTGGCAGCCAATCTCATCATGGGCCTTGACACGCTTGCTCGAAACGATCACCTTCTTATAAAGGGGATGGCGGAACTTACGCGTGATCTCCACCACCACGGTCTTGGTCATCTTGTTGCTGGTAACGATACCAGTGATCCGACGACGATTGTTCATGCTTCACCTTCCACGCCCGCCTTGGCCTCACCGAGCACGGTCATATAACGGGCAATATCGCGGCGAATAGTGCGCAGGCGGCTGGTATCGGTCAACTGACCACTCACCTGCTGGAAGCGCAGGTTCATCAACTCTTCGCGCGCATCCGCCAGTTTGGACTCAATCTCTTCGATCTTCAAATCACGAATCTCGCTCGGTTTCATGCCGGTTCTCCTGCATCATGGCGGGACACAACCTTGGTCCGGATCGCAAACTTGTACTGGGCGCTCTTCAGTGCGAACAAGGCCACATCTTCAGGCAAGCCGCTGATCTCGAACATAATGCGGCCCGGCTTGACAACTGCCACATAGTACTCCACGTTACCTTTACCAGAACCCATGCGGGTTTCAGGCGGTTTGTGGGTATACGGCTTGGCGGGGAATATACGAATCCAGACCTTGCCGCGGCGTTTCATTTCACGGACGATCACACGGCGTGCCGCTTCAATCTGGCGGGCGGTCACCCAGCCCGGTTCCAGCGCCTGCAGACCATATTCGCCGAACGAAATCTCGGCGCCGCGCAGGGCTTTACCCCGCATGCGGCCGCGCATCTGCTTGCGCCACTTAACACGTTTTGGCATCAACATTTTGAAAAATCTCCTCGACTTCAGCGCTTACTTGCTGACGTACACGCCTTCGGTCGCTTCGGTTTTCTCTTCCGCTTCGGCGGCTACTGCTTCACCCTTATAGACCCATACTTTCACGCCGATCTGGCCATAGGTGGTCGTAGCTTCGGTGCGGGCAAAGTCAATGTTCGCACGCAGCGTTTGCAGGGGAACACGTCCTTCGCGGAGCCATACGGTGCGAGCCATCTCAGCACCGGCCAGGCGCCCAGCAACTTCGATCTTTATGCCTTGGGCTCCCTGCTTCATTGCCTGCTGCATTGCGCGCTTCATGGCACGACGATAAGCAATACGGCGTTCGAGCTGGTCGGCGATGTTGTACGCCACGAGTGTGGCATCAACATCGGGCGAGGTGATCTCTTTAATATCCAGATCAACCTTTTTGCCGATCAAGGTTTCGAGCGCCTGACGAATCTTTTTGACGCCCTCGCCTTTACGCCCGATTAAGATACCTGGCTTGGCTGTGTGGATGGAGACCTTGGTCTTGCCAGGGTAACGCTCCACATCCACGCGGGAGATGCCCGCTTTCCCGTCCAGAACCGAATCGGGGAGTTCACGGCGTAGTTTGCGCACATTGGCGTTCCAGGCGGCGCCGCCCTTGGAAGTTTTTCCCAGCAGCAGGTGCCGAATATCCATGTCCTGCTGCAGTTGTTCGCGGTACTGAGCACCTTCGGCGAACCAGCGGCCCTGCCACATGGTGTTGATGCCGAGGCGAATACCAATCGGATGTACTTTTCGACCCATATCGTCTCCTTGTCCTACGACCCGCGCTCGCGCAGGATCACAGTCACATGCGATGAGCGGCGCAACAGGGGCTTGAAGCGTCCGCGGGCACCGAAGCGCCGCCACTTGCGTGTGGGGGCTTCATTGGCGAAGATCTTCGCAACATACAGATCGTCACGGCTTACGCCAAAATTCTCTTCTGCATTGGCAATCGCAGACGCCAGCAGCTTATGAAGGTCGGCAGCCGGGGCCTTCGTTTCGAAGCGCAGCATTTCCATCGCTTCGGTGGCACCCTTGCCGCGAACAAGATCCAAGATCAAGCGGACCTTCTGGGCGGAGACAGGGTAGTGATTCAGATGAGCTTGAATATCATGCATGATCCACTCTCCTAGGCCGCCGCCGCTTCCTTGGTGCTGTGACCGCGGAATGTGCGGGTGGGAGCAAATTCGCCGAGGCGGTGCCCCACCATGTTTTCAGTGACATAGATCGGCACATGGCGGCGCCCATCATGAACCGCGATGGTATGACCCACCATCTGCGGGAAGATGACGCTGGCACGGCTCCAAGTGCGAATTACTTTCTTCTCGCCCTTGGCATTCATGGCCTCAATACGTTTGAGCAGTTTGGGCTCAATAAATGGCCCTTTTTTCAGTGATCGAGACATATCTTCGTTCCTCGTTTACTAGCGGCTCGTCTTGCTACGGCGGCGCACAATGTACTTGTCAGTCTCTTTATTGCGGCGCGTGCGGTAACCCATGGTGGGCTTGCCCCACGGGCTGCGCGGACCGGGCTTACCGATCGGCTGGCGGCCTTCACCACCACCGTGCGGATGGTCGCGCGGGGTCATGGCAGAACCGCGGACAGTCGGACGGATACCTTTATGGCGTTTGCGTCCAGCCTTGCCGAGCTTGATATTGCCATGGTCAAGATTACCAACCTGGCCGATGGTTGCATAGCACACCTGACGCACCAGGCGGACTTCGCCAGAGGGCATACGCACCTGGGCAAAGTCGCCTTCCTTCGCCAACAGTTGGGCTGCCCCACCCGCCGAACGAACGAGCTGGCCACCGCGGCCTTCCTTCAACTCAATGTTGTGGATCAGCGTACCAACGGGGATGTTCGAGATCGGCAGGCTATTGCCATTGCGGATTTCTGCATTAGGACCAGACATGACAGTGTCGCCTACGCGCAGGTCCAACGGGGCTACAATGTAGCGCTTCTCGCCATCAGCGTAGAAGAGCAAAGCAAGACGGGCAGTGCGGTTCGGATCGTACTCGATCGCAGCGACTTTGGCGGGGATGCCATGCTTCTCGCGTTTGAAATCCACAATGCGGGCAAAGCGCTTGCTACCGCCGCCACGATGACGCACTGTAACACGACCATAGGCATTGCGTCCGCCGTGCTTGCGAAGCGAAACCAACAGGGAGCGCTCCGGCTTATCCTTCGTAATTTCTTCAAAGGTATAGCCGGTCATTCCGCGCTGGCCGGGGGTTACGGGTTTATACTTTTTGACTGCCATTACTGCACCCCTTCAAAGATGCTGAGGGTCTGGCCTTCCGCCAGCGTCACTATGGCCTTCTTCATGCCGGACTTGCGCACCAGCAGGCGTCGGCTCTTGGCGCGGCGGCTGCGTTTGGCCGCTGTATTGATGATATTCACGCGCACCACGCTTACGTCGTACATGGTCTCGATCGCATCCTTGACCATCGTGCGGGTGGCATCGGAGGAAACTTCAAACGTATACTGTTGCAGTTTGCCGGACTGGTAGTTGGATTTCTCGGTGACCAGCGGGCGGCGCAACACATCATAAGTTGTCGTCATGGCAACCGTCCTATCCAAGATGCGCGGTCAGTGCCTCAAGGGCTTTGACCGGCATAACCAGCTTATCGTAGCTAAGCAGGTCGCGAATGTTGAGGTAACCGGCCAACAGCACTTTTGCATCGGGCAGGTTCACGGCAGACTTCATCACCGTTTCGTAATTCGCGTCCTTTTCGGGAAGCACCACCAGCGCGCTCGACTTTCCAACCAGGCGGTTCAACGCCTCGGACATCAAGCGGGTCTTGCCTTCGCTGAGCTTCACATCTTCCACCAAAACCAGGTCGGAGACTTTCGTGGTAAGCGCCGAGCGCAAAGCTGCCTGGCGCATTTTCTTCGGCATGCGCTGGTAGTAGCTGCGCGGCTGGGGCGTATGAACACGTCCACCACCAACCCATTGTACGGCGCGAGTCGAACCTTGGCGGGCGCGACCGGTACCTTTTTGCTTCCAAGGCTTGCGTCCGCCGCCGGAGACCTCTCCGCGGGTCTTGGTCTTGTGCGTACCCAGGCGGGCATTCGCCATTTGGCGCTGGTAAGCCTGGTGCATCAGATCCACATTTACTTTGGCCTCGAAGATGGCGGCGGGAAGTTCCACCTGATCCACCTTCTTGCCTTCCATATTGAAAACGTCTACTTTCATCTCTGGCTCCCGTTTGCGCTATTGCTTGCGCGCCTCTTGGATGACGACCATGCCGCCCTTCGGGCCGGGCACAGCGCCGCGCAAACCGATCAGGTTGCGTTCGGCATCCACGAGAATGACCCGCAGTCCTTGCATGGTGACGCGTTCATTTCCCATGTGGCCGGAGCGGCGCTTGCCGCGGAAAACGCGACCGGGCGTGGTACCGGAACCGCTGGAACCAGGCGCACGAGTGCGATCCGAGGCGCCATGCGTCTTCGGCTGGCCGTTGAAGTTATGGCGCTTGACTACACCGGCAAAACCCTTGCCTTTGCTGGTGCCGATCACGTCCACGCGCTCGCCAACGGCGAATGTTTCGACAGTGACCTTATCGCCAACCTTCATGTCAGTATCTTTGGTTCGGAATTCGCGCAACATGCGCAAAGGAGGAAGGTCTTTTGCCTTCAGGTGCCCCAGCTCACCGCCAGTCAACTTTTTGGGATGGGATTCACCAAACCCAAGCTGGACCGCGGAATACCCCTCTACCTCTGGGGTGCGAACCTGTGTAACGAAACATGGCCCAGCTTCGATGATTGTCACGGGATACGCGACGCCTTGCTCATCGAAGACCTGGGTCATGCCGATCTTTCGACCTAGAAGCCCTTTCAACATTTCGATTTTCTCCTTAAGAATTTAGTTCGAGACTGTCAGCCCGGGCTGGGGCTGCATCATCTCGGAGACAGCACAGTCAATTTCCGCCGGGCGGAGCCGCTGGGTTGTTGGCTCCCACACGGACAGAAATTCTTGTGCTGCTTTGGTGCATATCACGTGCCAGACATCTTTCACGTCTGGCACGTGGCAACCTACAAAGGTTAAATTTTGATCTCGATATCCACGCCTGCAGGCAGGTTCAAGCGCATAAGCATGTCGATGGTTTTCGAATCAGGGTCCAACACATCAATCAAGCGGTTGTGCGTGCGGATCTCGTAGTGCTCATGCGAGTCCTTATCAATGAATGCCGAGCGCCGTATTGTAAAGCGTTCCAGCTTGGTTGGCAAGGGTACGGGACCCACAACTTGGGCACCAGAACGTTCGGCAGTTTCGACAATCCGCTTGGCGGATTGGTCGAGAACGCGATGATCGTAAGCCTTGAGGCGGATGCGGATCTTCTGCTTGGTCATGTTTGGCCTACTCGATGATTTTGGTGATGACACCCGCGCCGACGGTCAGACCGCCTTCACGGA
>CAYNQA010000025.1:0-18799 GCA_964399225.1 uncultured Anaerolineaceae bacterium | reverse complement strand
CCTGGCTGATCTGGAACCTGACCGGGGCGCATGTCACCGATGTGACCAATGCCTCGCGGACGATGTTGATGAATCTCGAAACCCTCGATTGGGACAACGAGATCCTGACTGCGATGGGTATCCCGCGTGCGATGTTGCCGCGCATCCGGTCATCCTCTGAAGTTTACGGGAAGATCGCCGCGCGGGATGGCGTGCCCCTGCAGGGTGTTCCTGTCTCTGGCGACCTGGGCGACCAGCAGGCCGCGCTCTTTGGACAAGCCTGTTTCAACGCGGGCGAGGCCAAGAACACTTACGGCACGGGCTGCTTCATGTTGATGAACACCGGCGAAGCGCCGGTGCAGAGTAAGGCCGGTTTGTTGACTACGCTTGGTTACAAGATCGGGGACCAGAAAGCAGTGTATGCACTCGAAGGTTCGATCGCCATCGCCGGTGCTCTCGTCCAGTGGCTGCGCGACAATCTTGGGCTGATCGAAAAGTCGTCCGAGGTGGAGGCGTTGGCGAAGACCGTGGATGATAACGGCGGCATCTATTTTGTGCCGGCCTTCTCCGGTCTGTTCGCCCCGTATTGGAAATCGGATGCGCGCGGTGCCATTGTTGGCATGACGCGCTACGTCACGAGAGGTCACATTGCCCGCGCTGCCCTCGAAGCGACCGCCTTCCAGACGCGCGAAGTGCTTGATGCCATGGAAAAAGACTCCGCTGTGCAACTCTCCGCGCTCAAGGTGGACGGCGGGATGGTCTTTAATGAATTGTTGATGCAGTTCCAATCCGATATTTTGGATGTGCCTGTGGTTCGCCCAAAAGTCGCGGAGACAACCGCGCTTGGGGCGGCTTACGCGGCGGGATTGGCGGTCGGTTTTTGGAAGGATTTCACCGAGTTGCGCGCCAATTGGGGCCGCGATCGTGAGTGGAAACCGCAAATGGAATCTGCCAAACGTGACAATCTGTACACTGAATGGAAGAAGGCTGTCACGCGGACGTTCGATTGGGTTGAATAACGAAACAGGACGGCGAAAGCCGTCCTGTTGTTTTGTGTGCGCATTATGTATTCTAGGGGACCTTACTCGGATCGGCCTTGGATCTAATCGCAAACATGCTGACGAAGATGACCACATCCTGCACGAAGTGGATCGCCCAGGCAAGGAAGAGTCCTTGTGTTTCGAGCAGTGAAAGCGCCAACAACCAGCCGAGGAATCCCGCCATCACTACTCCGACCGGTCCGCTTGGCTGGCCGAAGTAGTGGGGCAGTCCAAAGAGAATGCCAGAAATTAGGGCGATGATGGGCAGGGAGAGCTGACCATACAGTGGGGAGATGATTCCCATGCGGAAGATCGCCTCTTCTGAAAACGCGTTCATGGCGGAGAAGATCACGCTCCAAAATAATAGGGAAAGCGGCAGGGCCAGTCGCGCACCAGATTTTTTCACTTGAGCGAACATGAACATGCCCGTGCCGAGGGTGATGAACAAGCCAAGGGTGAACGCAACCTGGAGCCACGTTTCGTTGCCCGAGATCCCCAACCACGCGATCTTGCCAATGTGGGCGTTCACGTCACCGATGCGAAAGAATGTCCCAAAGTTGGATGGATTGAGCAGATAGACAAGTCCCAAAAAGATGAGGGCCATGCTCAGTTGGGCGGACTGAAATTTGAGCAAGCCATCAAGCAGTGAATCTCCAAGCAGGGTGAATTTCAGTTTGCCTGTCCACGTGCGGAGTTGGAAGATGCTGAAAGTGGCGAGTAGGACCAGGAGGATGGGAAGAATGATAGCCATGGAATTATTGTTGTCCTTTCGTTCGGATGCGATACAGCCAGTAGCCTGCCAGTCCCATCAGCAGGGACATGACAATGCTGTCGTTGGTGGGTGAGAGGATCAGGCTGCCCCAGTTGTTCGATGTGATGAACCCGTTTAGCATGAGCGGCATGCTGACCGCGTTCACGATCTGGTGCAGGAGGAACACGGTCCATACCGATTTGCTGATGAGGCGCAGTTCACCAAAGAAGAACGCAGTGGGGAAGAGGACGATCAATGCGATGGCGAGAAAAATGGGAACACCATAAGGAGTCGCGGCTTGCAGGTCGGCGCGGGGCAGGAAGTAAGAATAGTAGGGCAGGTGCCATGCCCACCACACAACAGCGACGATGGCGTGATTCACAAACGGGTGGACTTTTGCCGCGTCAAGGCGTGGGGTCATATATCCGCGCCAGGCAAATTCTTCGAAAATGTTCTTCATGAGTGAACCCGCGAACATTACGCCAACCGCGGAGAAGTATGCGCCGAAGCCTTGCGCAGCAAACCCGTCCGCGTGGATGGTGCCGGCGAGCAGTGACAGGCCAAAGGTCAGTGCGGAAGCGAGCGGGTAGAGCAGAAGGGCGGCGAGGTACCACATCCAGCCCGAACGGAGGTTGAGTCCGAAGCCGGAATCTTTCCAGCCGTCGCCGCCGAATGCACGCAGGAGGATTCCTGTGAGGGCGGGTGTCACCAGCCAGACCAGCACACCGAGGCTTTCCATCGGCGGCATGGTGTTGCCTGTGACGTTGTTAAGCCAGATGCCGAGCCAGCCTCCGCCAATGGCGGCCAGTGAAACGATAATGAGATTGCGAATGATCTTGTTCATGGTTCCTCGTTAGGGTATGTTGAATAGAACCGCCTTGATGCAGGCAGTTTGAAAACCTTGTTATGCGATTGAGATTATTTCAATGGAGGCAGTTTATTGATTTTCTTGATCGTTTTTTCGAGCCATACCAGTTCCGCTTCGTAATAGGCGCTGCCGTAATCGCCAGTGAGTTTCCAGAGTTGCCTCATTCGATCCATGCCTGGCGGAATGTTATTTTCGTCTGCCGTGGAGGGTGGTTGCGCTTGAAAGGCCGCCAGCATTTCCCGGATATTTTCAGCGCGCGCGCGTAAAAGCGCGATGATCTCTTCGTTGGTGCTGGTGTGAGAGAAAAAGATCTGGATGAGCCACGCTTCGCGCGTCGGGCTGAGCGGGAGAGGGGTGACAAGCCACCTGCGCAGTTCGGCGCGGCCTGCTTTGGTGATGTGATACTCCTTGCGATTCGGACGCCCCTCCTGTGGGATGACCTGCGACTCAGCCCAGCCTTCCTCCTCGAGCGTTTCCAGCGCCTTATAGATATGACTCTGTGTGGATGACCAGAAATGTGCCACGGATTGGTCGAAGAATTTTTTCAGGTCGTATCCCGTCATCGGGGAGTAATCGAGGAAACCGAGGATGGCGTGGGCAAGGGGCATGTGTGTTCCTGTTGAATTATATTCCTATGTAGTAATAATATCAAAGAGGATTATTCCTGTCAAGGCTGTGTGTCATCCCAAGCAGATCCATTTCATGTTTCAAGGTTTCTGTGAGGCCGACCCGGAGCGGACGCGGATCGTATCCCAGTTCGCGCTTTGCCTTGCCATTGTTGCCAAGGTAGGTGACCCCCGCCACGATACGCAATCCTTCGCCGCTGTAGCTGCCTGGAACGGGGATGAACCGGTCCAGCACACTCATGACAGCAGCCATGGCGCGGACCATGCCCGCAGGCACGGACATTGGCAGGCGGACCCCTGTGATCTCTTTGGCGATTTCCAGCGCGTTGACCAAGGTATGTATCGGTCCGCAGATGAAGTAGTTTTCTCCAGTCTTGCCCTTTTCCATGGCAAGCCAGTGAGCGTGCGCGATGTCGTCCACGTGCGCCCAGCTGTAGGCAGTTTGCCTGGGCATGACAGGAAGCTTTTTCGTTAAATATTGGATGAACGAAGTGCGGACGCTGCTTGTATCGCCTGGCCCATACACCAAGCCAGGCTGTACGATGACAAGCGGTAAGCCTTTCTCGATCATTTTCACAGCCACATCGTGGGCTTCGCCTTTGGTTTCGTCATACACGCTGATGTGCCTGCCTGTGAAGCGATAGCTCTCGTCCACTGCCACGCCATGCGTATCCGAGTTGACGGCGAGGGTGCTGGTGTACACACCTTTGGGGATGTTGAGCTCCTTCATCAATTCCAATACATTGCGGTTGCCCTCCACGTTGATGGCATACGCTTGACTTTTATCGCGCCCACCGACTTTGTACCATCCTGCCACGTGGAATACGCCGTCCACGCCCGCCATTGGCTCGCGCATCGACTCTTTTTCAGTCACGTCGCCCGGATACAGGGTGACACCCAGTTGAGCCAGTCTCTGTGCTTTAGCGGGGTTGCGCACAATCGCGTTCACATCATGCCCTGCCTCCCGTAATTGCTGTGCCAGCCTTCCACCGATAAACCCGGTTGCGCCTGTGATGAAATATTTCATAAGATCGATTCCTTCTTGCGATTAAGTTGCCCCCGATTGTATCAAGCCTTTACCGTTGCCCGCCCGCCGGCGTCGCGCGATGCGAGCCGGGGCTGAACGGGTGAACGTGCTCCTGCGTACGTTGGAAAATCTTCTCACGATCCATGCAGGAGGAGCAATTATTCATTTCAAAGACGGTTGACGCCTCGTGTAAAAATAGAACGCATACACAACCGCCCAGAGTAACAAAATGATCCCGATCCGGGTTGAGGATGAAAAACCTGCAAGCCAGTTCCGCGAAATGAAATCGGTGACCAGCGCGATGAAAACGAAGCGAATGCCACGGGCCGGGACGCTGATGAGCAAAAATGCGGCAAGGCTTATTACGGCATGAGCATTGACAGCATAGAGCTTGTAGGGGATGCCAAAGAGCGGACCGAATAAAACCGCTTTCGCTCCCGAAGTCCCCAGATCTGATTGCACTTTGTGAATATCCTGGATTCGGATGGCGGGAATTTTACTGAGCAACGAATTCCATTTTTGCGGGTCGAGCCGTCCGAGCCGATACATGATTGTTCCGCCTGCCAGCGCCCCTGCAACAGCATAACCGCAAGCAAGCAGTGCCGTCTCCCGGCTTTCCAAGGCAAGGATGCTGATCCACACGTCCGGGATGATGAAGAACAGGGTGGCTTCTGCGAAGCCCCACATCAGGGCAACGATGTAACCGATCATTTGGCCTCGCTATTGGTAGAGCGCGCCAAAGAAGCGCGTCATGTGGAAAAACAACGGGGATACAAAGATAAGGCTGTCGATCCTGTCGAGAATGCCGCCGTGGCCGGGGATCAACGATCCCATGTCCTTGATGCCAATGTCGCGTTTGATCACGCTGATCGCCAGGTCGCCGAGTTGACCGCCGATGCCAACGATCAACCCGGTCAGGACAAGCTGCATGGGGCCGAACTCTGGCAGGGCATCTCGAAAGATCCATGGCATGCACATGGATACGAACAACGCACCGATCGCACCCTCGATGGTTTTATTTGGGCTGATGTTGCTGCGAAGCTTGTGCCGTCCGAACAATCTCCCGAATGTATAGGCGGCAATATCGTTGATCTCGACCGCAAAGGCGAGGTAAAGAATGTGGTTGATGGAGTAATCGGAGTTGGCGAGAAAGCTCAAGTGGCCGAACATCCACCCAAAGTAAATGAAGCCGGTAATGCCGAGAGCCAGAGAGTGTAATTGGTCCTCGTAGCGGTTTTGGATGATCGGCACAAGCAGGATCAGGCTGATGGCGTAGACCGGCAGAGCCATGAATAAGCCATAGGCCCCGAAATGACCTGTTTTCGGATCCCAAACAACGGCAAAGGTTGCCACGGCAAGGATTCCCAAATAGACCATTCTGGTGATCCACACGTTTTGATTCAGGTTTGTGGCCTGGGAAAATTCCCTGAACCCAGCCACCGAAAGCAGGAACACGCCAAGGATGATGGACACCCGTCCCAGGATTATGGCCGAAAAGAACAGCGGGATCATGATCAGCCAGCCGCGGTAAATGCGCCACACAGACGTGACGTCCTTGCGAAGACCTTTACCCAACACCAGCAGGATCGCGCCGACGCACACAACGATCGAGCCGATCAGCGCGGCATACAGCCTGAATACGGGATCGTTTAGATTGGTCTGGATCATGAGTGTACCCTCGCTGTGATGTGACGGATGCGGACCAGGATGGTTATCACTGCGCCGATGTTGATCACCCACAGGCCGGAGATCAGGATGGGGAAATTCAACCACGCGGCCGGTGCGAATGTATAGAACAGGCAGATGGCGGTCAGGGTGAACATGCGCTGTTGTTTGCTCATCATGCCGATGAACAGCCCGGTCACGCCCATCTGGTTTCCCAGCGCGCGCACGTAGGCAACAAATAGGGAAAGGATCGCCGCTGCGTATCCCAGATCGGGCAGACTGTGAGCGGCAAACCCCGCGCCGACAAAGATAACAACATCCGAGACGCGGTCGGGAACCTCGTTGAATAGTTCGCCCAACGCGGAGGTAGTCCTTGTTTCCATGGCGACCATCCCATCGAGCATGTTGGCCGACAGGCGTAACAGGATCAAAGCCGCGGCCAGGAACCAGAAGATGCGGGGATTGGCCGCCAGCGATGTCCACGCCAGGCAGGCCCCGGCTCCCGAACCGAACAACACACTGAAGATGGATATGACGTTCGCCGTGACCCCACGTCCAGCCAGAAATGATGCGATGCGTTTCGAGAGCGGATTTTCCCGCACTGGGATGGGCCTTCGATCCTTTGCTTGATATTTCATGAGCCGCCTCCGATCGCGGATGAACCATCCGCTGATGAATCCCGCTGGGCAACAATACCCATATTAGTCCAGACCGTGCTAAACTTGTGATTAACAACACAGGATCATTGACTTCGTTCCCCCGAGAGCCGATATGAACCGACAAGAAACCCTCGCTCAGATCAAAGCAAAACCTTTCCTCGACGTTCTCATCGTCGGTGCGGGCATTAATGGCATCGGCACTTTCCGTGACCTGACCCTTAACGGTGTGGATGTGTTGATCGTAGACCGCGGCGACTTTTGCTCCGGCGCTTCGGCGGCTTCTTCGCATATGGCCCACGGGGGAATTCGCTATCTCGAGAACGGCGAGTTCCGTCTGGTGCGCGAGGCGGTGGGGGAGCGCAACCGCATGATCCAGAATGCGCCGCACCTGGTGAAACCCCTTCCCACGGCCATTCCCATCTTCAAACACTTTTCCGGCTTGCTCAATGCACCGCTTAAATTTCTGGGACTGCTCGATAAGCCCAGCGAACGCGGTTCGGTGGTTATCAAGCTTGGGTTAATGTTGTACGATGCCTACACCGGCGCCAACCGCATCGTGCCGCGGCATCAATTCCGCGGGCGCACTGAGTCGCTTGCCCGTTGGGGACGTTTGCACCCCGGCATTGTTTCCACTGCGGAGTATTATGACGGCTTGATCCGCAACCCTGAACGTCTCGCGCTCGAGATCCTGCTGGATGGGGAAGCGGATGGCGGCCGTGCCCTCAACTACGTCGCTCTGGCGGGCGGACAGGGCAACACGGTGACTCTGCGCGACGAGCTGACCGGGGAGACATTCGACATCCAGGCAAAATTGGTCATCAACGCCGCCGGCCCGTGGATCGATTCGGCAAATGCGGCACTTGGCCAATCCACGCGTTTCATTGGCGGGACCAAGGGCTCCCACCTCGTCCTCGACCATCCCGAACTGCGCCGGGCGATCGGCGATAATGAGTTTTTCTTCGAAAATAAGGATGGGCGCATCGTGCTCATCTTCCCGCTCTTCGACAAGGTTCTTGTCGGCACATCAGATATCAAGATCAACAACCCGGATGAAGCCCGCTGCACCGATGAGGAAGTGGATTACTTTATCGGCATGATCGCACGCGTCTTCCCCGATATCAAGGTGGACCATACGCACATCGTCTTCCGTTTCACCGGTGTGCGTCCGCTGGCGAGCAGTCTTGCCAAATCCACGGCGCAGTACAGCCGCGACCATGAGATCCAGGTGGTCAGCGGCGCGTTGACCGGGTTGGATTACCCCGTCTATTCGCTGGTTGGCGGTAAATGGACATCCTTCCGCGCATTCTCCGAACAGGTCACCGACAAAGCCCTGACGTTCTTTGGACTGGAGCGAAAAAAGTCCACTGAATATATTGCTGTCGGCGGCGGGCGGAATTATCCACGCACGGATGAGGATGAAAAACGCTTCATCGACCGCCTCAAAGCCTGGGCTGGGCTATCCGATGCCCGCGCGCGTGCGCTCTTCGAGCGTTACGGCACCCGCGCCGAGGCCGTTGCCGAATTCCTGACGCACCAACCCGACTCGCTGCTAAAGTCACTGCCCGAGTATTCGCGCCGTGAGATCGCCTTCCTGGCCCAGAACGAGAAGATCATCCACCTCGATGACCTGCTCTTGCGCCGCACCATGCTCGGTATGCTCGGTCAACTCACCCGTCCAATCGTGGACGAACTGGCCGATGTGCTCGGCGACTCGCTCGGCTGGAGCGCAACGCAGAAGCAGGCTGAGGTGGCGCGCATGCTCGAGATGCTGGCAACCCGCCACGGGGTAAGGTTGAACGGCTGAAGTCCGCAGCCGGGTGCCTTGCCGCCACCGGGCTGGAAGGTCAATTTCCCCGCGGGCGATGGTACAATCCCCCGTCCAGAGGCAGTATGTCCCCCCGTCGAAAACCAACAGTCGATCTGGTCATCCCCGTTTACAACGAGCAGGGCGTGATCACCAAAATGCACGCGCGTTTCAGCGCTGCTGTTGAGCCGCTTCCGTATGCGGTTACGTTCATTTATGTGAACGACGGCTCTGCCGATAACACCGAAGCGGAGTTGGCCGGCATTGCCAAAACCGACAAGCGTGTGCGTGTGCTCTCGCTCAGTCGCAATTTCGGGCATCAGGCCGCGCTCACGGCCGGGCTCGACGCCTCGACCGCCGATATGGTTGTTTCGCTCGACGCCGACGGCCAGCATCCGCCTGAAATGATCGGACAGATGCTCGACCTGATTGCACAGGGCTATGATATTGTGCAGGGTCAGCGCGCCGAAGATGCAGAATTGGGGCGCTTCAAAAAATGGACCTCGCTCCTGTTCTACCGCTTGCTGAATTTCATCTCCGGGACGCATGTCCTGCCGGGCGCCGCCGATTTCCGCGCCATGTCGCGCCGCGCCGTGGACGCGCTCAAGGCCATGCCCGAGTATCACCGCTTCCTGCGCGGCATGGTCTCGTGGATCGGCTTCAAGACGGCCATCCTGCCGTATCATCAGGAGGAGCGTTCGGGCGGCGCCTCGAAGTATTCGCTCTCCAAAATGTTCCGCCTCGCCATGGATGCGATCTTCTCGTTCTCGCTTGCGCCTCTTTACGTGGGCTTGAGCCTGGGCGGCATTCTGCTCCTGCTTGCGCTGGCTGAGATGATCTACGTGCTTTCGTTCTGGGTCACCGGCCAGACATCCAACCTTGCGCCGGGCTGGAGTTCGTTGATGTTCGTGATCTTGATCGTGGGCGGGATGTTGATGGTTCTGCTCGGCTTCATCGGCGTTTACGTGGGCTACATCTTCCAGGAAGTGAAGCGCCGCCCGATCTACATTCTCAAGGAGGGCCAGAAGAGCGATGAGTAATCCGCAATACTACGTCACTTTTTTACGCCACGGCGAATCGACCGGCAATCAAGAGAACCGCTTTCAAGGCCAGGCCGATTTTCCGCTGACGAATAAAGGCCGCGATCAGGCCCGCGCCCTTGCCAATCAATGGCTGAGCGAACGTGTCACCTTCGACCGTTGTTTTGCCAGCCCGCTTCTGCGCGCCAAAGAGACCGCCGAGATCGTTTGCGCGGCGCTCGACGTGCCGATGGAAGAAGACCCCAACTGGATGGAAATGAACAATGGCCGCCTCGCCGGCCTGCGCGACGATGAGATCGACTGGGACGAGCCCAAGTTTCTGACGCCCTACACCCGCTTCGGCGAGACCGGGGAAAGCCGCCTCGAGGTCTACCTCCGGGCGGGCCGCGCCATCCAATCCATCCTCGACCGCCCGGTGGGAAGGTACCTCGTCGTTTCGCACGGCGGGATCTTGAACATGGCGATGTACTCCATTCTGAGCATCGCTCCGCAAGCGCATCACAACGGTCCGCGCTTCTGGTTCCGCAACACCACCATCGCCGAGTTTGCCTACGACCCCAAATGGCACAACTGGCGTCTGTTGCGTTTTGACCGCTCGCATTGGAAATAAGTAGTAAGGCAATCGGGGATCGGCGGTCTTTCCCCTCACTTCACCCAATTAGTTCGCGCAACAGCGCTCAATCCAAACTCGTACATCTGAAATCAAAAATCGAATGCAACCTGGCTCATCTTCTTCCCAACTGAACATCCTCATCTTCGGCGCCGGTGCCATTGGCACGTACATTGGCGGGTCGTTGGCCCTGGCAGGCCAGCGCGTGGTCTTCGTGGAACAGCCGTCCATGGCCGAGGAATTACGCACCTCCGGCCTGCGCCTCGACCTGACTGTGGACCCGCGCCGCAAGACGCACGAATCCTTCCTCGTCAATCCGTCCTCGTTCGTCATGGCCGGCTCGTTGGAGGATGCGCTCAAGTTCTGGCCCTTCGATGTGGCCTTGTTCGCCCTCAAATCCTTCGATACTCCCGCCGCCCTCGAGGGGATGAAACCATTCGCCGAAAAACTTCCGCCCATCCTCTGTCTCTCCAACGGCGTGGAAAATGAACCCGCCATTGCCGAAACGCTCGGCGTGGAAAAAGTGATCTATGGCACGGTCACCACGGCCATTGGCCGCCGCGGACCGGGCAGTATTGTGCTCGAAAAACTGCGCGGTATCGGCATTGCCGAAGGGCATCCGCTATCGCAGAAGTTGGTTGCTGTTTTCAATGCGGCCTATCTCAATGCCCAACTCTTCCCGGGCGCGCTCAGCATGAAATGGTCCAAGATGCTGACCAACCTGATCGCAAACCCCGCCTCCGCCATCTTGAACATGACAGCGGCGCAGGTCTTTGCCAATCGTAAACTATACAAGCTCGAGATCCAAATGCTGCGCGAATGCCTTGCCGTGATGAAAGCCCAGGGCATCGAAGTGGTGGACCTGCCCAAGACCCCCGTGCGGGCGCTGGCGTTAGCCACCAAACTTCCTCTCTGGCTCTCGAAGCCGCTCCTCAGCCGGGCGGCCGGCAGCGGGCGCGGTGCCAAGATGCCCTCCTTCCACATTGACCTGTATGCCGGGCGCGGCAAATCGGAGGTGGACTATCTGCACGGCGCGGTTGTGCGTGAGGGCATGAAATGCAGCGTCCAGACGCCTGTCAACAAGCTCTTCACCGAAACCCTGCTCGCGCTCACGAACAAACAGATTCCGCTCGAAGAGTATGCAGGCCAGCCCGAAAAATTGCTCGCCAAACTCAAAGCCTGAAAATCCATGGAAGGCCCAAGATCAAGAGTTGTGTTTTGCGGTCGTTCCATTCGACTTTCGCCCCCATCCCCATGACTTCCACCATTTCCATCACGTCCCCCTCCTCTTCCGTTCAAGTACACCTTCCCGACGGCCGAGCCCTCACGGGTCCGCGCGGCGAACGGGTGGGTGAATTCCTGCGCCCCGTTCAGGATGATTTCGGCGCCCCGATCGTGGCTGCCATCGTCGATGATGAACTCCACGAATTGACCTTTCCGATCGAGATGGAGAGCCGCGTCTTTCCGGTCACCATGGACATGCCCGACGGCGCGCGCATCTATCGCCGCTCGCTCGTCTTCCTGCTCGAGATGGCCTTCGCCGACCTGCATCCCGAGGGCAAACTGACCATTGACCATTCCGTCTCCTCGGGTGGATTTTTCTGCCAGGTCTCCGGGCGCAACCCGCTCACGCAGGCCGAACTCGACCAACTCCATCAGCACATGCGCGGCCAGATCGAAGCCGACCTGCCGTTCGAACGCCGCGAAGTTCCGATGGATGAAGCAATTCATTATTTCGAGAAGATCCGTTTTGACGACAAGATCCGCCTGCTGGCGCATCGCCGCAAAGATTACCTGACGGTTTACCTGCTCAAAGGCCGCATGGATTACATGCACGGTTACATGGTGCCCTCCACCGGCTTGTTGAAATGGTTCGAGCTCACCCTCGTCAACGGCGGGTTTACCCTGCGTTTCCCGCGCCGACATGCGCCCACACAGATCAGCGTGATCGGCGAATATCCAAAGCTGCTCTCCGCGTTTCGCCAATACGGCGACTGGCTGGCCCGCCTTGGGATCGAAAATGTCGGCGCGCTCGATGACGCCATCGAGCAGGGACGCGCCGAGGAGATCGTGCTGGTCTCTGAGGCTTTGCATGAGGGGCATATTTCGCAGATCGCGCGCCAGATCGCCGAACGCAAGGCGGAGATCGTCCTCGTGGCCGGCCCCTCCTCCTCAGGCAAGACCACGTTCTCGCGCCGCTTGAGCGTGCAACTGCTCGCGCACGGACTCTCGCCCTATCCGCTCGAGCTTGATAATTATTTTGTCCCGCGCGAGAAGACCCCGCTCGATGAACATGGCAAGCCCGATTACGAGTCGCTCGACGCGCTTGATCTCGAACTGCTCGGCACGCAGCTTGAAAGCCTGATCAGCGGCAGACCGGTGGAGTTGCCCCGATACAACTTCAAGACCGGCACGCGCGAGACGGGCGACAGCGTCCAGTTGCACAAGGGACAGGTGCTCATCCTCGAGGGGATCCACGGCCTCAATCCCCGCCTCCTTTCTGGACCTCTGACCGGCCACGCCTTTCGGGTCTACGTTTCCGCCCTCACGCAGGTCAACCTGGACCGGCATAACCGTGTCTCCACCACCGATACGCGCCTCATCCGCCGCATCGTCCGCGACGCGCGCGAACGGGGCTACTCCGCGGCGCAGACCATTGCCCGCTGGGAGTCGGTGCGGCGAGGCGAGAAGCGGTACATCTTCCCGTATCAGGAAAACTGCGACGTGATGTTCAACTCGGCGCTGGTGTATGAATTGGCCGCGCTCAAGCCCCAGATCGAACCGCTGTTGCGCCAGGTACCGCCCGGTACGCATGAACATATCGAGGCCAAACGCCTGCTCGCATTCCTCGAATGGTTCCTGCCCATCGAGACGAGCATCGTACCCGCCAATTCGATCGTCCGCGAGTTCATGGGCGGGTCGAGTTTGAAAACGTTCAAAGCCTGGAAGAAATAGACCGATCTTTCCCCGCAGAATCAAGAACCCCGTTCTCGTAAAAGAACGGGGTTCTGCTTATTTTTTCATCTCCGCGTAGCTGACGCCGATCTGCTTGTCCACTTTCAGCACGTGGCCCACGATCCAATCCGATAATTCCTTGTGGACCTTGCGAGCTACGTCTTCGCTGGCGTTACTCTCGCGGTACTGTTCATGCAGGCCGCCGAAGATCTCGATGAAGCGTTGGTGGGCATTCTTGTTGGCGTCCGCAAACGGACATTTGCACTCGTCCGCGCATTTTTCCTCGCGGGCGAAGTGCCATTCGGCGTAGTACTTCAAAAACGCCAGCAGTTTCTTGATGGCGGAGGAGCCCTTGCCTAGCTCGATCGCATCTGCCAGGTCGTTGAAGGCGGCGATGAGTTCCTTGTGTTGGATATCAATGGCGGGAACACCGGTATTGAGTGCGTCGCTCCAGGTAAAGCGCTGTAAAGTTTCCATGGAGTGAATTTTACCTATTTGGGTGAAATTGTGTCTTGCAATTTAATTGCCGCAGATAATGACAAGTGCCGGCAAACACGTTGCCGGCACCGTGGTGGGTGTAAGCGTTCTGGTTACGGCAGGCTGTTGATGAGGAAATAATCGAACTGGGCGGGCTTGGGCACGGTTTGATACGCCTGTCCGGACACCAGCCCAACGAACATGGGTGTCATGCCGTTATTGTGCGAGCCGATCACCTGCCAGGTTGTCCCGTCTTCGCTTGCATAGGCAGTGTAGATACTGCCTTCACGTCGGAAGCGGAGGTAGACCACATCCACTGCTGGAGCGGCGGTGGAGAAGTTCTCCGGGTTCATCCCGCCGCCAGCCATGTTGTCAATGTAGAAGCCGTCTCCTACGCAGGGTTCAGGGGTGAAGCCGCAAAAGGCGCGCCCGAACTGAATGAAATTCGCCGCGCTCTCATAGATGACCACGCCCGCGATTTGGAAATTTTCCACCGGGCGGAAGTTGAGCTTGATCTCGATCTCGAAATTCCCTTCCGGCGCCGGACGCAGGAGCACGTTTTCCATGGTGTCGGCCACGCCGCCCGGGCGCGCCATGATCTCCAGCCAGCCGGGATTGTTGGTCAGGCTCCAGGATTTTTTGTTTTCGCGTGTCCATGCCCAGCCCGCATCGAGCGCGCCTTCGAAATCATCGCGGAACAGGAGCGGGTTGGGTGTAGCGGAGGGGATCGCTGTTATGGTTGGGGCTGGGGCGATGGTGTTGGTGGGAGCCAGCGTGGGAATCGCAGTAGGGACATCTGTAGGCGGCGGGGTCGTTGGGGCAGGCCCGCCGCATGCAGACAGCAGAACAGCGACAGCGATGAGCGTGATGATGATGTGTTTCATGAGCATATCCTTTTGGTTTTGTTTTTACGAACGCTCTGCGTACGAGCGAACATTCCATAATCAGATTACAACAAAACCAGTAAAATTCCAACCCCGAATGCACCACATAAAAAATTGACCCAGTCGTTCGTCAGCCAACTCCACCCGCGGACCTGGACCGTCTCGGTGCCGCAGGTATGGAGGGGATGACGCTCGGTCTCTTTTTGGTCTTTGGGACAGAAGTAAATGGCTTGCACCGTCGCGCCGAGCAGGGAGTCGAAGAGGGAACCGGCCAGGCCGGAGAAAGTGATCAGTAAACAGTGATCAGTGGTCAGTGAGAGATGATCGGGGGGAAAGAGTACCGCGAATAGAGCGATGATCCCGGAACCTGCTAATGCCGCTAATGTTCCGACAATCGAAACGCCTCCCGAGGTGCCTTTTTCCACGACCTTGCGCAAGTTCGTGATCATGCGCGGGGCATGTGGATTCAACACGCCGAGTTCGGTCGCCCACGTGTCCGCGTTGACGGCGGCGAGGGCGGCGGCGAATCCCAGCCACGGCCAGAGTTCGCCGGGAAAGAATCCATGCAGGAGGGCGAAGAAGGTAGCGATGCCTCCATTGCCGAAGACCTGACCTGCGTCACGTTCGTGGCCTTTGGAATATTTTTCATCCAGTCCCTGTTTGCGTTTTTTGAAGGCGCGGCTCAGGCCGGAGGAGGTGATGAAGAAGGTGAGCAGGAGAATCGCCCATTGCCATCCGCCCACGCCGAAGATGATCGTGCCGGTAATTGTTGCCGCAATAGCCCCACTTTTATTGAGACTGCGTGCGCGATAAGCGAGGAAGGCGATGATAAGGGCGAGGAGGAAGCCGTAGAGGAGTTGCATTCGATTTCAGATTTACGATTGGTTTATCGGTCTCTTCATGCATTACCGATTATGGTTTTTCTAAGGGTGCCAAATACTCCTCTGGCACCTTGAGAATGATGCCGGGTTGAGGGACGCAATAGTCAGGAACGTCTGTTGTCATAAATATTCCAATTATAGGATCTGCTGAGCAGATGTGATCCCTAAAATAAATAACAGCCGTGCTGTCGAAGGTCCAACCAACCACCCGTAGATATTCGGTAAACTGTTCGGAAAACCCTATGGAAAATTCTCCGTGAACGGAGTAGCCTTCCACTATCTTTTGACCTGTTTCTACCAAAAAAATCCCTTCTGGGCGTGCGATGAACCTTCCATTGGGAGATACTGCTCCTTCTTGATAATCAGGTGGGGTGATTTGATAGATAATATCGTTGTCCTGTAGAAACTGCTTCACGTCAATGTCATCTGGAAACTCAGATGCGTTAATCACAAAACCATGACTTGAAATGTCAGAGAAGTCGAATGGCAGTGCAAGCACATCGTCGAGGTATTTATCAACCAGAAAAACACTTTTTGCTTCGCGCAATTTCTTTGCAAGAAAGTTTAAATCCACTTTTCTTTTTTCGTATACTTCGGGGTGTAAAAAGTCGAACCCATGTATTTGATATTGAGCGCCAGTCACTCGATCTACGATGTACTCATTCTCCAAAATACCCAAGGAAACATAAAGTAAATCATCTGTTAGAAAATAGGTGTGGCCAGAAATATTGAGTGGAATCTTTGCGCCTGATTGAAAATCCAACAAGTAGTGATTCGACAAGTCTGTCTTTAGGTTCTGTTCCGATACATATAGAAAGCGACCACTTGGTGAGATCATCACGCTGCCGCTATTACATGCAGAGACAATCAAATCTGCTTGCTGTGGTATACGCGCCTCTTCACTAGCCGCCGGACACTGGCACTGATACTCACCTTGCCTATACAGACTGCCCTGTTTCCAATAGCCCCAACAATATTCAAATATGGGGCTGTAATACCACAGCGCGCACAAAACAATAATGAAGATAGACCAGCCTACCCACAATCTACGGCGCCGTGGTGAGGTAGAAAGAACGATTTGCGATGTCTGGGGTGTCATTGTCCTTGCTTTATTGAGCAACGGAGTGCTGTTAAAGTTTTTAGATCGGTGTCGTCACGATGAACAAGACCGCCAGCAAAAACAGCAAACTAGAAACCGTGCTCGATATCCACACGATGACCGCCAGCGGTTGTTGTTTTTCGTTGCGATAGAAGAACAGACCTGCGATGAGTCCCGCCACGAAGAGCGAGGCGCTGAGGAGGGGAAGGAGAATCAATCGAACAGATGGCACTGCTTCCAATGGCGCGCCGGTGGGATCAAAGCCGAGGGTCACGCTTGAGATGGTGGGGATGAGGAAGGTCACCCAGGCGACGAGGCCGATGTTGAGGAGCAGTCCGCTGATCCACAAAAAGCGCGCGGCGAGATTCTCCCAGGCGCGCGCTAGTAGGAACGAGGGATATTGCGAAACGGCTTCGGCGGGGAGCAGGCTTCCCAGCTCGGTGGCGCGGCGGAAGGTGGCGAGAAAGTCTGCGGCGCGCTCGGGCGAGATGGCGTAACGTCGCTTCGCGGTGGCCACCACCAACAGGTTGTGCGTGGTCGCGGCAATGAACTCAACCGGGCCGAGGTCCGGGTGGCGGCGAACGCCGAGGAGTCCACCGGGCAGGCTCAACGTCGGAGGATGAAGCGGGGAGGTCAGGTCGGAGGCGGGACGGATCCATTCGATGTCGGTCAGCGGGATGTCCTCCACGCGCAGTCCCCAGGTGAAGGCCAGCGAGTCGCGGTCCAGCACATAGTCCGCGCGCAGAAGCGAAAACGCGCGATAGCTGAAAAACGGAATCGGCGGGAGCGTGACGAGGATGACGACCAGATAGATGATGATGGTCGGGCCGACCGGCGCGCGCGAAAGATTTAAGAATGCCCACACGGCCGCCGCCGCAAGCGCCGCGATGATCGCGACATGCAACAACATGCCCGCGCGTTTGGACGGAGGGAACGAGCCGGTGTTCATGCCTCGCTCACCACCGCGCGGATCGCCTGACACACGTACTCGACCTGCTCCTCGGTCATCACGCCGCTGAACGGGACGGCAAGTCCGCGGCGGCCGAGGTCTTCGGTGACGGGGAAGTCGCCCTCGCGCCATCCAAATTTTTCAACCATGTACGGTTGCAAATGGATCGGGAGGAAATACGGGCGGACCGGCACGCCGTGCGCCTCGAGTTTTTTCGCGATCTCGTCGCGATTTAGTTTTGCGTCGAAGCGAATCACATAGACGAACCACGACATGCGCGTGGTGGTCGGCTCAACGTACGGGACTTCGACGCCGGGAATTTCGGAGAGCCTCGCTTCATACCACGCCGCAACCTGCTCCCGCTTCGCGAGCAACTCATCCAGCCTCTGCATTTGCGCGTGCCCCATCGCCGCGGACATTTCGTCGATGCGATAGTTGTAGCCGAGGTAGGTGTGCGAAAGCCACGTGTCGCCGGGCGCACGACCCTGGTTGCGCAGGGCGCGCATGAAGTCGGCGGCCTTGTCGTCGCTGGTGATGATGACGCCGCCCTCGCCGGTCGTGATCTGTTTGTTCGGATAGAACGCGAAGACACCGTACTCGCCGAGCGTCCCAGCCTGTTTGCCCTTGTATGTTGCGCCGAGCGCCTCGCAGGAATCCTCGATGACAGTCAGACCATTCTCTTTCGCGATCTGATTGATTGAATCCATGTCTGCTGGTTGACCGAATACATCAACTGGAAGGATTGCTTTCAATTTACGATTTACGATTAACGATTTACGATTGTTGGGCGGCAGATATTTTTCGATGTTCTTTGCGGCATCAGCAACCAGTTCAGGATTGATGTTGCCGGTCTTGGGATCGATATCCACGAAAACGGGAATCGCATTCTCGAACAGTAAAACATTGGTCGAGGCGACGAACGAGAACGGCGTGGTGATGACCAAATCGCCTGCGCCGATGCCCGCCGCGCGGACGCACAGGTGCAGTCCCGCCGTGCCGGAGTTGACCGCGATGGCGTGCTTCGCGCCGGTCAGTTCGCAGAAGGTTTTCTCGAAGGCGGGCGTGTACTTGCCCATGCTCAGCACGGGCGTGTTGATGACGTCGATCACTGCCTGACGGTCTGCATCCGTCAGGTCGGGGGAGGACATGGTGATTTTCATTTATCTCCAAAAATTAGGCGGCAACAGGCATGCGGTTTCGGTGTGACGGTTTGGAAGCGGCTGTGTCGAGTTCGTAAGGTTGAACCAGAACCTCGGCGGGAATGCCAAGCCCCTCATGCAGGCGTTGGATCATGGACAGAGTCAGCGGTCGTTTACGGTTGAGTATTTCAGACACACGGGCGCGGCTCCCGATATACTGCTCCAAGTCAGCGCGGGTCAGTCCGCGACTTTCCATGTAATAGTGAATGGCCTCGATGGGATCGGGGAGGGAGATGGGATAGTGTTTGTCCTCGTAGGACTCCACCAGCGCAGCCAGGACTTCCAG
>CAYNQA010000024.1:0-18948 GCA_964399225.1 uncultured Anaerolineaceae bacterium | reverse complement strand
CGGGGGATTTCACGGCCCCATGCGACTGCGCGCCGCGCTCGCTAATGATTACCTCATCCCCGCCGCTGACGTGCTCGAGCAAATGGGCGCGCAGAACACCGTCAATACGGCGCGCTCGTTCAACCTGGACATTGAAGCGGGCCCGGCCTTCGCCAGCGATTCCCCGCCCCAATCCATTCTCGACCTCGCCGCCGCCTACGCCACGTTTGCCGCCTCCGGTCTCCGCAACGGACACACCTTCGGTGACTCGATCCAACCCTCCGCCATCCTGCGCGTCGAAAGCGTAGACGGCGCCATCTGGCTCGACTGGTCTTCGCCCGAATCGCAATCGGTCGTCTCGCCGCAACTCGCCTATTTGATGAACGACATCCTGAGCGACAATCCCGCGCGCTGGCCGAGTTGGGGCAACCCCAACGTGCTTGAGATCGGGCGTCCTGCCGCGGTAAAACCCGGCTGGACCGGCGGCCACGGAGCGTGGACGGTCGGCTACACCCCGGCGCGTCTCGTCGCGGTGTGGGTCGGCGCGGACAACGCCCCCGATGCCGAAGTGGCGACCATCATCCATCCGCGTGTACCGGCCAGCCTATGGAATGCGCTCACCCAAACCGCCAGCGTCTCCCTTGCCCCCAATGACTGGCCTCGTCCCGCCGGCGTGACCGAGATGGATGTCTGCGACCCATCCGGGCTTCTGCCCACCAATGATTGTCCGTCCATCGTGCGCGAAATTTTCCTGAACGGGTTCGAACCTTCGCAAGGTGATACGCTCTTCCGCTCGTACGCGGTCAACCGCGAGACCGGTCTGCTCGCCACTGTGTTCACGTCGCCCGAACTCGTGGAGCAGCGCGTGTTCATGGTCGTTCCGCAGGCGGCGCGCACCTGGGCGGCCTCAGCAGGCATCCCCGTCGCGCCTGAGGCGTATGACGCCATCCAATTGCAGGTGCCGAAACCGAACGTCAACATCGCGTCGCCGCTCATGTTTGCCAATGTCAATGGACGTGTGCAGATCCTCGGCACGGCCGCGGGCGAGGGTTTCCAGTATTACAAAGTGCAAGTGGGGCAGGGACTGAATCCATCAGCGTGGATCGAGATCCATAACACAACATCCCCCGTAGCGAACGGTCCGCTCGCCGATTGGGATACAACCGGCTTAAGCGGACTCTATGCGATTCAATTGGTGGTGGTTTACGAAGACAATCGCGTGGAGACGGCGGTCATTCAAGTGACGGTTAGCGATTAGCTTTTAGCTTTTAGCGATTAGTGAGGAGGAATAATGAAAGATTTTCGAACACTGAAGGTTTGGGAAAAGGCACATCTGCTAACATTGGCGATCTATAAAAATACAGCAAGTTTTCCAAAACAAGAGATGTATGCACTAACCAATCAAATCCAGCGGGCGGCTGTATCCATTCCCGCCAATCTTGCGGAAGGATGCGGGAAAGACAGCGACGCAGAACTCAAGCGGTATTGCTTGATCTCGATGGGCTCTTCCAGTGAACTTGAATACCTGCTACTGTTGGCTCATGACTTGGAATATTTTCCGCAGCCCATTTTTCATGAACTTCAATCGATGTTGATCGAGGTCAGGAAAATGCTCAATGCCTTCATCCAACAACTAAAAGCCAACCGCTAATCGCTAATCGCTGTTTTTTTCTTCTCCAGCAACTCCCGAATCTTCGCGTGCTTCTTCCGTGTGAGCGGATAGAACCACGCGCTGATGATCGCGCCGGTCAACATGATGGGGCTGATGATGGCCACCATCGCGCGGATCATCCACAACGTGGACTCGGACTGGGTGTACACGACCGCATTATCAGCAGGGGCAACGTAGCCCGCCCAGCCGAGGAGTTGCAGGGTGATGAACACGGTCAACGCGCTGGCCATCTTGCGGATGAACGCACGCGCGCCGTAGTAGATTCCCTCCTGGCGGCGGCCGGTGCGAAGTTCATCCCATTCGATGATGTCGGGGAACATGGCATCGGGCAGGATGTAGGCCGAGGATAATCCAATTCCCAGCATGAAACTAAAGAAGAGCATCTTACCCACCTCGCCGGGTTGAACGGTGAGAATGAGCGTTTGCATGATCACCCAAAAGGTCATCCCTGTCAGGTAGGCACTGCGTTTGTTAGTGCGCTTCGACAGCCACATCCAAAACGGGACAAAGGCTACAGTGGTGAGCATGAGCGTGCCGAGAATAGCCGACTCCATGGCCAGTTCCACGCCAAAGAAATTCACGCCTGCCAGCGGGTCACCTTGCGCGATCCAATAGAGGGAAAAGTACGGGAAACTGACCGCCACCATATCCACCGCGGACCAATTCATGGTGTGGACCCCCGCCAGAAAGCGGAAGGGCTTGTTCGCCCAGGATGTACGCAACATTTCGGTCAACGAGATCTCTTTGGGCTCTTCATGGACTGCACGTTCCTTGAAGATGAACGGCATGACGAGGTAGGGCGGAATGGCGAGCCCGCCGAAGATGGCGCCCACCAGCAGGAATCCCTGTTGCTGGCTTGCGCCTGCGGCCATCACGCCATCCACGATCATCGGCGCGAAGATGACCACTGCCAGCGCGGAGGTCAACTGGAAGAAGGTGCGGAAACTGGTCAGCGTGGTGCGCTCGTCGTAGTCGGGGGTCAACTCGGGGGTCAACGAGAGGAATGGAATGGAGATCAACGTGCTGAGCGTGTCGGCAATGGCAAAGACCGCCGTGATGTGAATGGCCAGCGCAAGTTGGCTCTCCCACGGCGGCGCCCACCACAGGAACACGAACGAAAGCCCGAAGGGAATCCCGAACCAGAGCAGGAACGGCAGGCGGCGTCCGCGTTTGGTGCGGATGCGGTCGCTGATCATCCCCACGATCGGGTCATTGATCGCGTCCCAAATGATGCCGAAGAGGGCTGCGATGGAACCGATGCGCGCATCGAGGCCGACCACGTCGGTGAGATAGATGGCATAGAACACCGAACGCAACATACCGGTGGAGGAAAGTCCCCAGTCACCGGAGCCGTAGAGGAGTTTGTGCCAGAAGGTCAGCCGGTTAGCTGATCGCTTTTGGCTGTTCGCGATTGGCTGTTGGGGATTGGTTGCTTGAGTTTGGGTCGAGTCTATTTGCGAGTCAGATAAATTCATCAGGGTTTACTTCTCAATGTTTCAATGATGCAGTCAACATTTTGCGAATTTCGACGAGGCACGCATAAAGTGGAATCGATAATCTCAGCCAGATAATGCAAAGGCGTTGGCTAATCGCTAATAGCCAACAACTAATCGCTGGCAGCCTTCGCTTTTCTCTGTTCCAATAAACGACGCACTCGCGCATGGCGTTCGCGTGTCAGCGGATAGAACCATGCCATGGCAACCGCGCTGAAGAGCAGGACCGCGCCGAACGGTCCGATCAGGAAGCGGATGGCGGTCAACGTGACCTCCGATTGCTGGAAGACGGTCGCGCCCTCGGGCGGAGTTTGGTAGCCGAACCAACCGAGCACCTGCAAGCCAATGAAGATCGCCAGCGCACCGGTCAACTTGCGGATGAAATTCTTCACGCCGTAGTAAATGCCTTCCGAACGGCGGCGCGTGCGCAACTCGTCCCACTCGATCACGTCGGGGAACATCGCATCGGGGAGGATGTGCGCCGAAGAGACGCTGATCCCGGCCAGAAAGCTCATAAACAGGATCATGTTCACCTGTCCGGGCTGAATCGAATAGATGACCAATTGCACAACCGCCCAAAAGATCATCCCAAGCATGTACGCGGTCTGCTTGCTGAAACGGTTGGAGATGTACACCCAGATCGGCAGCACCAGCACCGACGTGACCAGTAACACCGCGAACACCGCCGACTCGATCGGCAGGCTGACTCCAAGCACCGAAGCCTGTGATAACAAATTGCCGCTCGAGATCCAATACAACAAATAGAACGGCAGCACCAGCGCCACCAGGTCGAACGTGATCCAATTCAGCATGTAGACCAATGTCGCAAAACGGAACGGGATATTGGCCCACGCCGTGCGCACGGTCTCTGCGAACGAGACCATGTTGGTCTGTTCGGGAGTCAACTCGTGCTCACGGATGACAAAGAAGATCAACAGGAATGGGATGGCCGCCATACCGCCGAAGATCGCAGCAGTGACCAGGTAGCCTTGTTGCTGAGTCCCGCCGCCCGCAATGACCGCGTCCACGATCATCGGCGCGCCGACCGCCGTGGCCAGCGAAATGGCCAGATTGAAGAACATGCGGAAACCCGTCAGCGAGGTGCGCTCATCGTAATCGGGCGTCAGTTCCGGGGTCAGCGCCGAGAACGGGACAGCCACCAAAGTTTCCAACGTGTCGGCGATCATGAAGGCCAGCGTCACGAAGATCATCTTCGCCACCTGTCCTTCGAACGGAGGCGCCCACCACAACAGCAGGAAGCCCGCGCCGTAAGGGATCGCGAACCAGAGCAGGAACGGACGGCGGCGTCCCCAGCGTGTGCGCACCCGGTCGCTCAACATGCCCACGAGCGGATCGTTGATGGCGTCCCAAACGATGCCGATCAGTGCGGCCACCGATGCCAGGCGCGGATCCAGCCCGACCACATCGGTCAGAAAGATCGCATAAAAGACCTGGCGCAGGGTTCCGAATCCCGCGGTGCCCCAATCGCCTGTGCCGTACACCAGTTTCGTCCAGAACGACAAACGACCTGCTTTTGCTGTTGTCATGGAATCTCCTTCGGCTTGGTTCGAGCAAGTATACATGTATAACACGCGCGGAAATGTGAAGGTTTCATGTAAAATGGACGCGTGGACTCTCCCAAATCGCTCGCCGAAAAATTGAAAGCGCTCGGAGTCAAAGTGGGGACAGCGGATCTGACTCCGCCCAAAGCGGCTGCCACCATCCCGATCGACCGCATCCTGCCCGGCCGCTTCCAGACCACGCGCCGAGGGGATGCCTTCATCGCGGAGCAGACCTACGGGCCGGAGTATCGCCACGGAAACCAGCCCCTGCCGGTCACCGTCCCGCTTGACCCGATCGCAAAGTGGGCCAAAGATCCCGATATCGCGAACTTCCCGCTTTCCTCCCTGCTCTTCCTCGACACCGAAACCTCCGGCATGGCCGGCGGCACCGGCACATACGCCTTCCTCGTCGGTGTGGCGCGCTACAACGGAGAGAACTTCGAGTTGGCACAATTCTTCATGCGCGACCCATCCGAGGAAGCGGCCATGCTCGAAGCCCTGCTCGAATTCCTTGCGCCCGCCCGCGCACTGGTCACGTTCAATGGCAAAGCCTTCGACGCCCCGTTGCTCGCCACGCGCTACAAATTGCACGATATCCCCAACCCCATCAAAGAACTTGCGCACATCGACCTGCTTCCGCTCGCCCGCCGTCTCTGGCGCGACCGGCTGCCCTCGCGCGCGCTCAAATATCTCGAAGAGAACATCCTCGGCCTGCCGCGCACCAGCGAAGAAGTACCGGGCTATGAGATCCCCTGGCTCTACTTTGATTATCTCCGCTCCGGCGACGCGACACCGCTCAAAGGCGTCTTCTACCACAACGCCATGGACGTGGTCGCCATGGCCGCCTTGCTCAGCCACGTGGCATCCATCTTCCACGATCCCTTCGCTGGGCGCGTGCAACATGGATTGGATTTCATCGCGCTCGGCAAACTCTACGAAGACCTCGGCGATTGGGAACACGCCGCCCGCCTCTTCGAACGCGGACTGGAGATGGAACTCAGCGAAGCCGATTTCGGGTCAGCGGTGCAGCGGCTCTCCATTCTGCAAAAACGACGCGGTGACATTAATGAAGCTGTCCGATTGTGGGAAGAGGCCGCCAGGCAGGGCCACATCTACGCCCACGTGGAGATGGCCAAGCACTGCGAGCATCGCCTGCGCAACCTGGACGAAGCCCTGCGCTGGACCGACTCTGCGCTGGAATTGGTCAAGACTGCAGATCTGCCCAAATACGTGCAACAACACTGGAAAGAAGAACTCGCGCATCGGCGTGAACGGTTGAAACAAAAAAGGAAGACAAAAAAATGAGACGACTTATCATTGCGCTTATTGTTTTGACTTTCACATCCATCGCCTGCGGAATGGCCACCCCCGTTCCCACCATGGACATCCACACAGTGGAAACCATCGCGGCAGGGACGATCACCGCCCTCGCCCCCACACAGTCTCCGCCCACGCTCATCCCCATCCCGAGCGCAGGCGCCATCCCGACGCAAACGCCGCCACCGCCTCCCCCGCCGTCCAATAGCCCGACGCGGATCCAGTTCGAGCAAGGCGCCGTCTCCGCAACGGTCAGCGGGACGGTCACATTCCCGAATCGTTTGCAATATGTTCTGTATGCCTTCAAAGGCCAGCGCATGGTGGTCGAGATCACGTCGCCGGGCAATGCGGCGAATTTTTCGATCCTCGGCGTAAGCGATGGGTATCCGCTCAAACGGCTCGAGAACGAGGACCGCATTTGGAAAGGCGACCTGCTTGCCACGCAGGATTACATCATTCAAGTGGCGGTGCCCGGCGGCAGCGCGAATTACTCGCTGACCGTCACCATCGTTTGGCCGTAGCGGCAAAAAAGTTCGCACCCCCATCTGACGATTATTGGATTAAACTTGGGATGATCGCATTCATTTCAATCCGGGCGGTCAACCTGACAGCCCTTTCCGTTGATCTTTCTTTCAGGAACAAATATGGCCACTAAATTCCAAAAAGACCTCCAAAAGTACGCTGAACTCGCCGTCCGCATCGGCCTGAACCTGCGGCCTGGCCAGCGCTTGCTCGTGCGCGCGCCATCTCCTTACGGCGTGGCATTTGAGCATGCGCCACTCGTACACTTTGTTACCGAAGCCGCCTACAAAGCCGGCGCCCGTTATGTGGATGTGATGTGGGGAGACGAGAAGATGGAACTGCTCCGTTTTGCGCATGCCCCGCGCGATGCCTTTAACGAGTTCCCAAAATGGAAGGTCAATGCCCCGCTGGAATATGCCGAGCGCGGTGATGCCATTTTGACCATCTCGGCCACTGACCCCAGTCTGCTGGCCGGCCAGGACTCGGAACTGGTTAGCATCTATCAGGATACGGTCTGGAAGGAAATGGCCCCCTACCTCAAACACGGCACGAACAACACCATGAACTGGTGCGTGATCTCTGCCGCGAGGAAGTCCTGGGCGAAAAAGCTGTTCCCGAAATTGGACGAGGATAAGGCGGTGGCCAAACTGTGGAAGACCATCTTCCAGATGTGCCGCGTAGACCAGCCGGACCCGGTGAAGGCCTGGGAAAAACATATCCGCGCCCTGCATGTCCGCAGCACATACTTGACCCAAAAACAATACGATGCCCTCCACTACACCGCCCCCGGCACCGACCTGACCATTGGCCTGCCGGCCGGTCACAAATGGACCAGCGCCCGAGAAATGGCGCTGAACGGGGTGGAATTCACCGCCAACATCCCCACCGAGGAAACTTTCACCATGCCCGATCGCCGTCGCGCTGATGGCGTGGTGACCTCGACCAAAACCCTAAACTATGGCGGCACGTTGATCGAAGGCATGACTTTCCGTTTCGAGAATGGGCGCGTGGTGGAAGCCCATGCCAGCAATGGCGAAGAAGCCCTGCGCCGCATGATCGCCAACGATGATGGTGCGGCACGCCTTGGGGAGGCCGCGCTTGTGCCGAACAGTTCGCCCATCTCCAAATCGGGGTTGATGTTCCACAACACCCTTTATGATGAGAACGCGTCCTGCCACCTCGCGCTGGGCCGGGCATACCGCTCGACCATGATCGGCGGGAGCGAGTTGACCGACGAGGAATTCTTCCAGCGCGGCGGCAACCAGAGCCTGATCCACGTGGATTTTATGATCGGCTCCGAAAAGATGAATATTGACGGCATTACCAAGGATGGCAGGGCGGAACCAGTAATGAGAAAAGGCGAGTGGGCCTTCAAGGTATGAAAAATATGTGACGGCCTGTCTAAATGGCCGTCACATTCTTTTTTCGGAGGGCACCATGCCAAAACGAACCAATCGAAGATCTTCACAATCCCAATCGGGCAGCTTTTTCCGCAAGCCCATGGTACAGATCGGCCTTGTCGCTGTTGTAGCGCTGGTCATCATCATGCTGGCTGTCTCGGCGGGAGGCAGCAATGGAGGCCTGGCACGCGAGATCAGCGTGGCCGAGGCCTACTCCATTTACCAGCAAGGCGGCGCGTTCTTCGTGGACGTGCGCGAACTGTCGGAGTGGAATGAATACCATGCGCCGGGCACCACGCTCATTCCGCTTGGCGAGCTCGCCTCACGCGTGAACGAGATCCCGAGCGACACCCCCATCGTAGTGGTCTGCCGTTCTGGCAACCGTTCCCAGCAGGGACGCGACATCCTCCTGCAGGCCGGCTTCACCAACGTCACCAGTATGGCGGGCGGACTCAACGAGTGGCGGGCCTCGGGTTACCCGATCGAGCCGTAATACAAAAACCAGGTTTCTGCGGAAACCTGGTTTTTTCTTATCACGAGATCAACGTGCTTTGCTCGATGTTTTCCATGCGGGCGTAAAGGATCTGTTCATTAACTTCCAGATTGTTGATGATGCTCAGGGCGATCTTGATGCCATCGCCAAGCAATTCGCCCTCGATCTCGCCGTACTCCACTTGCAGAAGAGTGTTATCCGCGCGCAGGTCGTTGGAGACCGATTCGGGGTCCTGCCAGGTCCCGTGTGCGCTCAACTCAGTAGTGGCTTTCATGAAGTCCAAAGCAGAAACTTTGAAGGCCGGCACGGTCACGGTCAATAGTTCCTGTTGAATGCGATTGAACTTCGCGTTCGTTGCATCGTCGCCAAAGAGGAAGGCATAGAGGTAGTCTTTGGCTTGTTCGAGCAGGGTATTCCCGGCCTGTGAGCGCTGTGAGGGCGGAATGAGAAATGTCCCCTTGGGATGGGCGTCGGCGAGCAGCAAGCCCTCGCGGATGAGTCCGATGCGGTCCACGCTGCGGTGGCGGGCGATAAAGTCGCGGAGCTTGTCCACGTCCATGCCCAGTTCCTTGACACGTTCGATGCGCGCCTCACGTTGGCGGGCTTTGAGTTCCTGCATGACCTTGCGGTCCATTTCCTGTAACGAATGGGCATCCAGTGTGAGGCGAACGATCTGCTCGATGAGCCATTCCTTGTCCTGGTCCATGAGGTAGGCGCGTAGTTTTTGCTCAAACACGGGCGTAAGGTCGCGGCGGATCTCGCGGACGATGTTTTCGATGGTTTTCATGGCTCTCTCCTTTGGCAAAGGCAGTGGCGGAGATTATAGCACCCGGTCAAAAGTTACTATATAATTCAGGCAGGAGAAACCGACATGAATATAACCATTTCTCAACAACAGGGTCTCGTGCCCGTCACCGTCATCCAATTGGATGGGAAGCTGGATTCAAACAGCTTTCAGCGCTTGATCGACGAAGCCAAAAAAGCATACGATGGCGGCGCGCGTGACCTGGTGCTCGACATGACCAAGATGAGCTACATCAGCAGCGCGGGAATCGTTTCGCTTCATTCGGTGGCAAAATTGTTCCGAGGCGAGGAAATGCCCGATCCCGAAAAGGGCTGGAGCGCCATTCGCGCCGTGGAAAAAGACCGCGACAGCGGGACCCAAAAACACGTCAAGATGTGCGGCGTGCCTGCCGAGGTGCGCAGCGTGCTTGATGTGGTCGGTTTCGCCGCGTTCTTTGAAATGCACGATGATCTGGCATCTGCCATCGCATCGTTCCAGAATTAACCATTCTGATCGTGATCAATAACGGGTGAAGGCAGGCACGCACTTCCTTCGCCCGTTTCATTTACAAAAGGAGGCCATATGTCCACACAGATTCAGGACCTGATCCGCATGCGGGATGTTGAAACGCTTTTCGATTTGATGGAGAACGACGACGATTGGACGCTCCAGCTCGATGCGGCCGAAGGGTTGATCCTGCTCGGCGAACGCGGCGGATTGGATTATGTCTACAGCGCCCTGCATAGCGATTCGCATGAGGTGCGCGAGTATGCGCAAGAGATCCTCAACGATCCAGAAGTGCGCCGCAAACGCGAGGACCTGGAAGCAGAGGAAAAGAGCAAACGCGCCGAAAAGATCAAAGGTGCGCGCGGACGCGTTCAGAAAGGCCGCAAGGTATTCATCTACAAAAGCCTGTTCCTGCCGCTCAGCGAAATGCTTGGCGACTCAGCAGACGGTGAAGCAGTGGACATTCCATCCCTCGATGATGTCGGTCTCGAAGGCTGGGAAGTGATCAACTTCATCCCCAAGCGCGGCGCCCTGCTGGTAAGCAATGCCGACGCACATTTCACCGGCGCATACTTCATCCTGCGTAAGGAATTGACGGCGGACGACATCACAGAATTGGATGCAATGTAACCCGCCTGCCATATCACCCTCGGCAAAAGCCTGTCCATGTGACAGGCTTTTTTACAGCTCATTTTGGAGTTCCAAATGAAAAAGTTTTTCAATATCATTTTATTACTGATGACGATCCCGCCTCTGCTCCTGACTTCGTGCGGCTCCCCCTCGCAGACCGGGCAGGACGGGCTGCATGTCCTCGCCACCACCACCTTCCTCGCGGACATCACCCGCAACGTGGTCGGCGACCGCGCCCAGGTGGATTCCCTGCTCCCCGTCGGCGCGGACCCGCATGCCTACCAGGTGACACCCACCGACGTGGCAAAGGTCAGCGAGAGCGATGTGCTCATCCAGAACGGCATCGAATACGAACACTTCATTGAAACCATTTTGGAAAACGCCGATGGTGAGCGAATCATCGTGACCGCCACGGACGGCCTGACGCCTCACACCAGCGAAGACCACGCAGACGAAGCCACGGACGAGCACGGACACGCAGCGGGCGATCCGCACATGTGGCTCGACCCAAACCTCGTTGTCACGTACGTGGAAAACATCCGCGATGGAATGATCCAGGCGGACCCCGAAGGTGAAGCGACCTATCGCGCCAACGCCGAGGCTTACATCGCCCAGTTGAACGAACTCGACGCGTGGATCACGTCGCAAGTTGAGACAATCCCTGCCGAGCGCAGGCTGCTGGTCACCAATCACGAGTCGCTGGGATATTTCGCCGAACGTTACGGCTTCACCATTGTGGAGACCATCCTGACCAGTTTCAGTTCCGACGCGAGCGCTTCCGCACAGGAGATCGCCGCTGCCGTGGATGCCATCAAAGCCTCGGGCGCGCCTGCCATCTTCCTCGGTGACGTGGAAAGCGACACCTTCGCGAACCAGATCGCATCCGAAACGGGCGCAAAGGTGGTCGCGGACTTACATCTCGAGTCGCTCACCGATGGCGCGCCCGCCGCGACGTACATCGAGATGATGAAGTACAATGTTTCCTTGATCGTGGAAGCGTTGCAGTAAGGCGGAATGGCATTCCGCCTCACAACAAAAATATGTACCCACACACCCACCACCAATCCAACCAGCCCATCCTCGAAGTGCAAAATCTGTCCGTGCGCTATGACGGGCGCTTTGCGCTCGAGGATGTTTCCTTCCACCTGCATGCGGGAGAACGCGTAGCAGTCGTTGGCCCGAACGGCGCGGGAAAGAGCACGCTCTTCAAAGTGGTTGCGGGTGTGCTTGCGCCCACCTCGGGCACAGTGACCGTCTCTGGCTCGCGGCCGACTTCGCACGTGTGCATCGGCTACGTCCCACAGCGTAGTCACGTGGATTGGAATTTCCCCGTCAGCGTGGCAGACGTGGTGATGATGGGACGCTCGGCCGTGATGGGCGCCTTCCGCTGGCCAACCAAACGTGATTGGAATCATGTCACCGATGCATTGGATACGGTGGAAATTAGCGACCTGGCGAAACGTCAGATCAGCGAACTCTCGGGCGGACAGCAACAGCGCATGTTCATCGCCCGCGCCCTTGCCCAGCAAGCCGAACTGATGTTGATGGATGAGCCGCTGACCGGTCTCGATATCCCTGCGCAGGAAGGTATTCTTAACCTGCTCGATAAACTGCAAAAACAAAATGTCACCGTGATGGTCGCCACGCACGATCTCGATCAGGCCGAAAAGCATTTCGACCGCGTCATGTTGTTGAATCACAAACTGCTCGGCTTTGGCGAATCAAAGGATGTTTTGAAACCAGAGAAACTAATTCAAGCCTATGGCAATCGAATGCGTCTCGTGGACGCCAATGGAAATTTGATAACCGTAGACGATACGTGTTGCAACGATGAGTAATTTACGATTTTGGATTTACGATTTACGATTGCCTGAATGCAGGGACTCTCTGAACACCCAAGGTGACTAAAACCATAGAGGAGATAAAATGGACGAGAAAATATTCAAAGAACGGACGAAGAAGTTGGGCATCGCCGTTATCGGCCTCGTGGACAAACTGCCTCGCACAGTGGCGGCGGATGTATTATCGAAACAGATCATTCGCTCATCAACTTCAGTTGGCGCCAATTACCGTGCCGCCTGCCGCGCCAAATCCACCCCTGACATGATCAATAAATTAAAAACGGTTGAAGAGGAAGCGGACGAAACCGCCTTCTGGCTCGAAGTTCTAACCGAATCCAAAATCTTGAATAAAACCCAGGTTGCAGCCCTCGCCAAAGAAACCGATGAACTCCTCGCCATGACGGTCGCTTCCCTCAAAACCCTGCGCGGGAAGAAATCGTAAATCGAAAATCGTAAATCAAAAATGGCTTGGCTCCTCGAACCCCTCTCCTACGACTTCATGCTGCGCGGACTTGCCGCTGGTGTCCTCGTCGGCATCGTTTGTGCTGTTGTCGGCACGTACGTTGTTCTGCGCGGTATGGCCTTCTTCGGTGACGCGCTCGCCCATACCGTTCTGCCCGGCGTGGCGTTGGGATACATCGTCAGCGGCGGAGCGCGCGAACCGCTCTTCTGGTGGGCGCTCGGGACGGCGGTCGTCGCATCGCTGGGCATTGGCGCCATCACCAGGAACGCCCGCATCAAGGAAGACACCGCCATCGGCATCATCTTTGCAGGCATGTTCGCCCTTGGCATTGCGCTCATCTCCACTGCGCGTTCCTACGCCGTGGACCTCAGTCACTTCCTCTTTGGCGACGTGCTAGGCGTAACCAATCATGACCTGCTTCTGACCGCCATCTTCGGGGGAATCGTTCTCCTGCTTGTCCTGATCTTCTACAAGGAATTTCTCACGCTCTCATTCGACCCCGTGCTGGCTGCCACCTTGCGTATGCCCGTCGGCCTGCTCAACAATCTCCTGCTCGCCATGATCGCCGTCACCGTCGCCGTCTCGATGCAGACGGTCGGCGTGGCGCTGATGGTCGCGATGCTGGTCACGCCCGCCGCGACCGCCTACCTGCTCACACGCCGCATGTGGGTGATGATGCTCACCGCCGCGGTGATCGGCGCAACGTCATCCGTCGTTGGGCTGTATCTCAGTTATCACCTCAACATCGCCTCCGGCGCAGCCATCGTGTTGACCGCCACAGCAGTGTTTATCATCGTGTTCTTATTCAACCCGAGACAGGGGGTTTTGAGGAGAGGGTAAAATATCCATCATGTCCCGCCTCACCAAGCCATTCCGACATTGGTTACTGATCACTGTTCACTGCTTACTGATCATTAGCATCTCCTCCTGCTCGCCCTCCAACTCTGCTCCCACGGCAACACTGCACGCCATCCCCACCCTCACACCTACACTCGACATCTCGACACGTACCGCCCCGGCACCTGACACTGCGACACCTGACACCGAAACACTCTCCCTCCCGCACTACACATTCAACGTCACCCTCGACTATCGCCGCAGACGCCTGACCGTGGAGGAGACCATCGTCTACCCCAATGCCACTGGCGATGCATTAAATGATCTCGTGCTGGCGGTCATGCCGAACATCTGGCCGTCGGTGTTCAAGCTCAACAAACTGGAACTGAACGGGGCGCCCGCCAAGAATTACAAACTGGACAAACAGCGCCTGACGATCCAACTCCCCGCCCCGCTTCCCCCCGAAGGGACAGCGGAGCTTTTCATCGCGTACAGTCTCAGCCTCCCGGAGATCCAGGCGGAGCTTTCCACCGAGGAGGTGTTGCCGCAGTTCTTCGGCTACACGTCCCGACAGATGAACCTCGCGAACTGGTATCCGTTCATCGTCCCGCATGACGCGGGCGGATGGATCCTGCACGACCCGTGGTATTTCGGCGAGCATCTCGTCTATGACACGGCGGACTTTGAGGTCAACATCAAACACGCGGAGGAGGGAGTCCGCCCCACCATTGTCGCGAGCGCGGTCGGGGAACCAAACGGCGCGTGGACACGTTTCACCCTGAACAATGCGCGCACGTTCGCCTTCTCGGCCAGCACGGAATTCCAGCGCTCGGTGACCAACGCCGGGGATGTGTTCGTGTACAGCTATTATTTTCCCGGGAACGAATCCGCAGGCGAGGCTGCCGCCGTCGCCGCCGCGGACGCGATCGAAGTCTTCAGCCAGCGCTTCGGCCCATACCCGCACAAGTCACTGACCATCGTGATGAGCGACTTCAACGACGGAGCGGAATTTTCGGCGTTCTTCTTTTTGAGCAAGGGATTTTACCGAACGTACGACAGCACCCGCGCCAATTACCTGACCTTCATCTCCGCGCACGAAACCGCGCACCAGTGGTGGTTCGAGCAGGTCGCGAATGACCAGTACCTCGAGCCATGGCTGGATGAGGCGCTCTGCACGTACAGCGAGCACATCTTCTACGAAACCACGGACCTGCCCCTGCTCGATTGGTGGTGGGGCGTGCGCGTGGATGCCTATACTCCGCACGGCACCGTGGATATTCCGCTCAACACGGAATTCGAGAATGAGATGTACCGGCAATACGTCAACGCAACCTATCTGCGCGGGGCAAGATTCCTCGATGACCTGCGTAACCGCATGGGCGACGAAGCTTTCTTCGCATTCTTGCAGGATTATTTGAATCAATTCAAAGGCAAACGCGCAACGACGGAAGATTTTTTCACGGTCTTACGACAACATACCAACACTGATATTTCGGATTTGATGAATGAATATTTTCAGGATCAACATTGATATGGATAACGTAGACAAGTACACAAGCACACAGGTACACAGGCACAAGCAATCTATCCTCCATCTTCTTTCTCGCATCGCGTTTCTCTTTGCGTTTATCCTCACCTCTTGCTCGCGTACCTCGTCTCCAACTCCCGATACTTCGACACTTTTGACACCTTCGACACTCCCAAACCTGACACCTGACACTGTGACACCTGACACAGAAACACCCACTGTCACCCCTGAACCCATATCCACCCGCCCGCAATACACCATTGACCTTCAACTGAACTACGCCAACAAATCGGCCTACGTCAACGAGACCATCGTCTACACCAACCAGAGCACCGACACGTTGACCAGCCTGACCCTTGGCGTGGAACCGACCTGCACACAAAGCTTCAGCCTGAACGGCCTCTACCTTGACGGGCAGCCTGTCACCAACTACATCTTCGACGTGCAAAACGTTCAGCCATACATCCGCCACCGGCTGGAGATCCCCCTCGCACAACCGTTGGCGCCCGGCAACAAGGTCACGCTGCAGATCGCCTTCACACTCATCCTCCCCACCGTTGCCAACTACAGCGACGAGACCAGCCTGTGTTCGCAGATCATCGGTTACACAGCCAAACAGATCAACCTCGTGGACTGGTATCCCTTCGTCGCTCCGTACATTGACGGAAAATTCGTGTTACACAACCCGTGGTATTACGGCGAGCATCTCACCTACGAAGCCGCCGACTTTGACGTGAACGTCAGCATCGAAAACGGCGCGAACGTGGTCATCGCCTCCAGCGGGCAGGAAATCCCCGGCAACGACCCGGCCCGCCGCACGTTCAGGCTCGAAGCGGGGCGCACCTTCGCCCTCTCCTTCAGCGACTCGTTCCAGGTCGCATCCACCAACGTCGGCGATGTGACCATCTTCAGTTATTACTTCCCCGGCTACGAAACGTCGGCGCAGGCGGTGCTGGCCGCCACGGCGCAATCGTTCGAAATTTACAGTCAGCGCTTCGGGCCGTACCCGCACAAGACTCTCACCGTGGTGCAGGGTGACTTCGATGACGGCATGGAATATTCGGGGCTATACTTCCACAGTCGCGGCATCTACAACAACTACGACGGCACGCGCGTCAATCACCTCACCGCGGTCAGCGTGCACGAGACGGCGCATCAGTGGTGGTTCGAGCAGGTGGCCAACGATCAGGGCATCGAGCCGTGGCTGGACGAATCGCTCGCGACCTTCAGCGAGATCGTCTATTACGAAACCGTCCAGCCCGACGCGCTCGACTCGTGGTGGTGGACGTATCGCTTCACGCCGTTCGAACAATCAAAACCGGTCGACACAAGCATCTACGACTGGAACGGCGGTTACACGGCCTACCAAAACCTCGTGTACTTGAACGGCGCACATTTCCTGCAAGCCGTCCGCGCGCGCATCGGCGACGAGGCCTTCTTCACCTTCATCCAGGATTACTTCAACCAGACGCGCGGAAAAATTTCCACCACCGCCGATTTCTTCCGCATCCTGCGCACGCACACCAGCGCCGACATCTCCGATCTCATCGCGTTGTATTTTCAGAATTCGTATTGAGATGTAAACATGCATACAGGTACACAAGTACACAAGTACACACGGTCTATCTTCTACCTTCTAACCTGCCTCCTGCTCACATCCTGTTTGACGATTCCCCCCTCGCCCGCGACTCCCACCGCGCCATACAGCCTGCCCTTCATTCTCACCACTCCCGACTCAAACTCGCTTCCGACTCCGACCGAAGCGGGCACCTCGACCCCAACTCTGACTCCACTCCCAACCGACACAGCAACCGTCCCACCCACCGACCTGGCACCTGACACTTCGACACCTGACACTTCTCTCCCCCCGCAGCCCACCACCCTCACCCGCCCCTCCTACACCGTCTACGCCACGATCGACTACGATAACCACACCGTGGAAGTGGACGAGGCCATCATCTACCCCAACCTGACCGGCACAACGCTCAACGAAATTGTCATAGCCGTGGAACCGATGCTCTACAACGACGCCTTCCACCTCGGCGGCATTTCCGTTAACGGCGCGCCGATCAACAATTACTCCCTCGATACCCACCGCCTGACCATTCCCATGTCCCCGCCGCTGACGGCCAACACGCAGGTGTCGCTGGTCATCGAATACAGCCTGAACATCCCGGTCAAGCAGAAGGCCAACACCTTCGGCTGGCTCGATTATCAGACCAGCCTCACGGAATGGATCCCCTTCGTCGTCCCGTATGATCCGTCCGACGGGTGGCTGTTGTACGATTTCATGCCATGGGGCGAGCACCTCGTTTATGACTCAGCCGATTTCGAGGTCAACCTGCGCTTCACGGACCCCTCGTCCGCGCCGGTCGTGGCGGCCCCCGCCCTGCCCGAAGCCAACGGCGAGTGGACGCGTTACCGCCTGCCCGGCGCGCGGACGTTCGCCCTCTCGATGAGCCGCGACTTTCTCATCGCGGAATCCGCTGTCGGGTCCACGGTGGTCCGCACGTACTATTTCGCCGGTCACGAAGGCGCCGCCGACAAGATGACCTACGTTGCCACGCAGGAGTTGGGTCTCTTCGATGCCAAGTTCGCGCCCTATCCCTACCCCGTGCTCAACGTGGTCGAACTGGATTACAACGACGGCCAGGAGAATGACGGTCTGGTTTTCCTCTCAAGCGCGTTCTTCGATGCCTACAACGGCGGCGTGAAAAATAACATGGTCACCATCGGCGTTCACGAGATCGCGCACAACTGGTGGTTCGGGCTTGTGGGCAGTGACCAGGCCACGGAACCCTGGCTGGATGAAGCGATGGCGATCTACAGCGAGCGGATTTTCTACGAGTACACCAATCCCGACCTCGTGGACTGGTGGTGGGGATTCCGCGTGAACTACTTCGGCCCGAACGGTTACGTGGACATGACCATCTACGATGCCGTCTCTTTCCGCGACTACACTAACGCGGCCTACCTCAACGGCGCAACCTTCATCGAGGATATGCGCTTCCGCATGGGGGATGAGGCCTTCTACAAGTTCATCAAAGATTACGCCGGGCAAATGTCGCACCGGCGGGCCACTACAGAAGATTTCTTCCGTCTTGTACGCAAACACACATCCCAGGATATTTCCGATCTCATCATGGCATATTTTGCGAATGGCTATTGACCTGGATTGGAAACAGGAACAAGAACACATACTCTGATTGGGCGTGTCCTTGTGGGCGGATTTCGATCTGCATCTTTTTGATGTCCCTGTATGCATTCACCCTGGTGGATATCTACTGCACAGTGTTCTGATTGCCCCCAGTATGCGCCCTTTTCGTTAGTGTGTTCGCCTCCAATCACGGAGGATATTCGACGCTTTCCTCAGTGACTGGCTATAGAAAAATACCGCGCCGCCCTGTGACCCTGTTGCGATACAGTTCACAGGGCGGTGGCGTTGATGCTGATTCAACTTCATCCCGATCGTTCACCAGGGAAGCTCTTCCGCGCTTGTAGAATCACCTTTCCGCGTTCTGATTCTGGGAAGCGCTCAAGCATTGCCCGCAGTTCATCCGCACCGACATTGGCGCCGAATGCCTCCGTGCCGGGACCGAGCCGCATCCCTTCCGCGAGCGGACCAGCAATGACGGGGTCGAAGCCAAAAGCGTCAACAAGTTTTGCTACTGTATTTACGTCATTGGGGTCATTGCCAGCGATGGCAATGGCTCTACGCCCAGATGTTCCAGCGGGCACGGCTCCCTCTTCAAGATCATGATATCCCATGTGATTGAATGCCTTGACGACACGCGACTCACGCAGGAACGCCTGCACGATCTCACTGGATGACGTGCGTGGGTCGGTCAGGTCGTCGCGGATTCCGTCCACTTCCCACCAGTAATTCATTGCATCAATGACAAGTTTGCCTTGCAAGGCTT
>CAYNQA010000023.1:0-19012 GCA_964399225.1 uncultured Anaerolineaceae bacterium | reverse complement strand
ATGCGCTCCCGCGCTACGGAGTCTTTCATTTCGCACCGTAAACTCTCTATTTATAATCACAGTATGAATGCTTCAATTGCCGTGATCGGCGGCGGCCCGGCAGGCTTGATGGCCGCCGAAGTACTGAGTAAAAAGGGCGCGCGCGTGGATGTGTTCGATTCCATGCCCTCGCTCGGGCGAAAATTTTTGATGGCAGGCAAGGGCGGGTTGAACCTGACACACTCCGAACCGTTCGAACAATTCGTGACGCGCTACGGACTTCGTCGCGAGCGCATCGAGCCGATGCTGCGCCGCTTCACCCCCGACGATGTGCGGGCGTGGGCTCGCGGACTTGGCATTGAAACATTCGTGGGCACCTCGGGACGTGTGTTCCCCGTGGAGATGAAGGCCAGCCCGTTATTGCGCGCCTGGCTAAAGCGACTCGAAGAGGCGGGCGTGAATTTCCACCTCCGTCATCGCTGGCTGGGGTGGGAGGAGTCGGCGCTGAAATTTGAAACGCCTGAAGGAGTGAAGCTTGTTAAAGCAGATGCGACCGTGCTGGCGCTTGGCGGGGGGAGTTGGGCACGTCTCGGCTCGGATGGGAAATGGACCGCAACGTTAGAGCAAGCCGGGGCGCAGGTGGAAGCGTTGAAGCCGTCCAACTGCGGCTTCGATGCGGCGTGGAGTCCAGTCTTCCGAGAAAAGTTTAACGGGCAACCTCTCAAGTCGGTGGCGTTGACGTTTGGCGCGTTCCATCAGCAGGGCGAGTTCATCGTCACGAACGAGGGCGTGGAGGGAAGTTTGATCTACGCGGCCTCGGCGAGAATCCGTGACGAGATTGATGCGCATGGCAAAGCCGTCATCGAGTTGGACCTGGCGCCGGACAAGAGCGAAGCGCAACTGCGTGAAAGGTTGTCACGTCCGCGCGGCTCGCGCACGATGGCAAGCCACCTCGAAAAAACGACTGGCATCAAGGGCGTGAAGGCGGGCTTGCTGCGTGAGTTCGTGTCGAAGGATGATTTTGCGGATGCGGGGAAACTGGCCGCGGCCATCAAGCGCCTGCCGGTTCCGTTGATCGCGTCACGTCCGCTCGATGAGGCCATTTCCAGCGCGGGCGGCGTGGCGTTCGAGTCGCTGGATGAGCGACTGATGTTGAAGGAAAAGCCGGGCGTGTTTTGCGCCGGGGAGATGCTCGACTGGGAGGCGCCGACCGGCGGCTATTTGATCACGGCCTGCATGGCAAGCGGCAGGGCGGCAGGAGAAGGTGTCTGGGAATGGCTGAGCAAAAAATAAAACATGCCTTCCGGTTCAATTTTCTGATAAACTACCTCTAATTGTTTTAATTTTGGGTCGAGGTGTAATTATGATCAGTTGGCAAAACCTAATCATCGATGTTTTTGTGGAACAACTTAGGAAAGCTTATCAGCGCACTTATGGGGATCTCGACCCGGAGTTTGGGCGCATCGTTGCCTGGTGCGGGCGCCTCGCGCTGGAAAACATTGCGAACTCCGATGCGCTCTATCACGACGTTGACCATACCATCATGGTGTCACTGGCCGGTCAGGCCATCATTGAAGGGAAGCACCTGCGCGAAGGCGGGGTGACTCCGCGTGACTGGATGCATTACATGATCGCCGTCCTGTGTCACGACATTGGGTATGTCAAAGGCGTGTGCCGCAAGGATTCAAAAGATCATATTGCAACCGGGGTCGGGGATGATGTCGTCTATATCTCGCCCGAGGGGACCGATGTTTCACTCACCCCATACCACGTGGACCGCAGCAAGTTGTTCGTCAAAGAACGCTTTGGCTCAGGTCTCTTGCAGGATATGACAAAATTTCTTGATGCCGAACTGATCGCATCCTACATCGAACTCACGCGCTTTCCCTCCCCCGATGGAGAGATATACAAAGACACGAAAGGGTATGGCGGTCTTGTGCGCGCCGCCGATTTTATCGGTCAGCTTGGCGACCCCGATTACCTGCGCAAGACCCCGGCCTTGTTCTATGAATTCCAGGAACTGGGGGTCAACGAAAAATTCGGTTACAACTCCCCGAACGATATGCGCAAAAGTTATGCCTCATTTTACTGGGAACGCGTGGACGCTTACATTCAGGATGCGCTTATTTACTTGCGGCTCACCGAGAATGGAAAGCAATGGATTGCCAACATGCATTCACATGTTTTCGATTCGGAGCATCGTCGCAAATAAGAACGATCAAAAAAACGGGCGGCTGGTTCAGCCGCCCGTTCGTTTATCCCAGAACACCGATCGTTCTTTCCACATTCTCCAAAATCCCGCCGTTCTTCACCAGCGCCTTCATGGCATTGTGATCGGGATATAGTGGACGGTCCACGTGCAGGTGTGCCACGTGCTTGCGGATGGTCTCGCGCGCAGCTTGCGTCCCCTTGCCGGGTGTGAACTCGCGGAAGTCGAGTGCCTGCGCAGCGGCCATGAACTCGATGCCCAGCACACCATAGGCATTATCAAGGATCTGTCCGTTCTTCAGGGCGGTGTTCATGCCCATTGAGACGAAATCCTCCTGGTCCGCGGCGGCGGGGATGGATTGCACCGAAGCGGGCGCGGAGAGGATGCGCTGCTCCACGATGAGATGGTCCGCAGTGTATTGTGAGAGCATCAGCCCGGAGTAGAAACCCGGTTCGTGCGCGAGGAAATCAGGCAAGCCCTGAGAAAGAGCCGGGTTGGTCAGGCGGTTCAACCTACGCTCTGAGAGGACGCATACCATCGTAATGGCCGCGCCTGCCATGTCCATCGGAAGCGAAACCGGGGAACCCTGAAAATTCGCGCCGGTGAGGGTCAGTTTCATTTCCGGGACGAAGATCGGATTGTCACCCACACCGTTCAATTCAATTTCCACCTGCGAGCGGGCGTAGGCAATCGCGTCACGCGCTGCCCCGATCACCTGCGGAGTGGAGCGCATCGAGTAGGCGTCCTGCACCTTCGTTTTCATCTTGCCCGTCGCAAGGTCCGAGCCTTCGATGACCTTGGCGATATTTTTTGCCGATGCGATCGCCCCTGCAAAGCCGCGCAGTTCGTGCAGTTTTGTGTTGTACGGTTTCATGTTGCCGAGCAACGCCTCGATGGACATTGCCGCCGCGATCTCGGCTTGTTTCAGAAAGCGTTCCATGTCGTGGATATGCAGTGCGGACATGGCCGTCAGCAGGTTCGAGCCATTGATCGCCGCCAGGCCGTCGCGGGCCTGCAAGCCCGGCACCGGGATCCCCGCGCGCTTCATCGCCTCGGACCCGGGCAGGCGTTCGCCCTCATAGAAGGCCTCTCCCTCGCCCATCAGGAGCAGAGCCGCCTGCGCCATGGGGGCCAGGTCACCGCTCGCGCCGACCGATCCCTTTTGACAAACCACTGGTGTGACGCCCTTGTTGAGCATCTCGATCATCGTCAGCGTGATCTCGGGGCGGCAACCCGAATTCCCATGCGCGTGGACGTTGATGCGTCCCGCCAGCGCCGCGCGGACGTGCTCGACAGGAGCGGGGTCACCAATACCTGCAGCGTGGTTATAGATAAGATACTTCTGGAATTCCAACACCTGCTGATCGTTGAGCATCGTCTCCGAAAACTCGCCGATGCCGGTGTTCGTACCGTACATGATCTCCTTATTGGCAAGCTTCTCCTCCAGCATGGCGCGGCAGACTTTAATGCGCTCCAGTGCGGCGGGGGCGAGTTCCACTTTTTCGTAATTGCGCGCGATGGCAACGATCTTTTCAATGGTGAGGGAAGAACCGTCGAGGGTGATGGTCATTGTGCATTCTCTCCTGATGGAATTTGCTTTATTGTACACCTTGAAAAATGAAAGTGTGATTTCCACAGTTGCAGGGGCTAAAATGGCCAGTCAATCATCCGCCCGGAGACACCTGTCCCGTCCTTCCAATGCAGGCAGGAGGTTGTGAGGGGCGCCACCCATACATCAAATTGCAATCCTGTTTTTTCGAGGCAGTGCTATACTGAATTTAACGTGTAAATAGACGGCCAAACTGGTATCGCATTTAGGAGTGAACGTATGAAGCCGAAAGCCAAAACCAGCCATTCATCCAGGGGAGGAACGTCAAAGGATGACGGCTCCGTCATGGTGATTTCACCAAGGGGAAAAGTTACTTCACAAGAGCAGGCCGAAGTACTGGCCGCGCTCAAAGATACTTTGCTGGATATCACCAAGGGATTATCCCTGCAGGAAATCCTCGAGAATATTTCCGTTCGCGCGATCAGTTTATTGCATGCCAATGGCGGCGGCATGTACATAAATGAGCCTGAGAAAAAACAGGTTCGCTGCGTGGTCAGCTATAAAACCCAGCGCGATTACCGCGGCACTGTTCTTCCCTACGGGGAAGGCGCCGCGGGCCGCGTAGCGGAGACCGGCAAATCATTGTTGATCAAGGATTATGCGACGTGGTCTGGCCGCGCAGCAGTATATGAGGAAGACCATCCTTTCCACGCGGTGATCTGCGTGCCGATGAAGTGGCAAGGCAAAGTGACCGGGGCGCTAACCGCATTACGTGATACGCAATTCACACGCAAAGAATTGGCGCTTCTGGCCTTGTTCGCAGACCATGCCGCCGTGGCGGTGGAGAATGCCCGCTTGCATCTCTCTGTCGAGCAGGAACACGGCAAGCGTCAACGCACCGAGGAGGCCTTGCAAGCCAGAGAAGAACAGTACCAAAATCTTTTTGAGAATATGGCAGAAGGGTATGCCTATTGCCGGATGATCTATAAGGGGAGACGGGCCGTGGATTGGGAGTACCTGGCGGTCAACCCATCTTTCGAAACCCTGACCGGGTTGAAAGACGCCGTTGGCAAACGTGTCAGCGAATTGATCCCCGATCTTTACAAAACCGACCCAAAGTTATATGAAATCTATGGGCGTGTTTCCCGGACAGGGAAAGCGGAAAAATTCGAACTCTTTATCGATGCGTTGGGGAATTGGTATTCGGTTTCTGTATACAGCCCAAAGCGGGATTATTTCATGGCTGTGTTCGATGTGATCACCGAGCGAAAGCGGGCCGAGGATGCCTTGCGTCAGGGTGAAGCGCAAACACGTGAGTTGTTTGAAGTAGCCAGAAGACAATCGCAGGAACTTAAACTGCTGGATAAGGTCCGAACGGCCATGGCGCAGGAGACCGAACTTGGCGCCCTCCTTCGGCGGGTGGTTGAATCGATCTCAGAAGTATTTGGTTATACACTTGTCAGCCTGTATTTACTCGAAGAGCATGATTTGATCTTGCAACATCAAGTTGGCTATCACCGCGTGATACCAAAGATCCCCATGGACCGCGGTGTGACCGGTCGTGTCGTTCGAACCGGTCAGGCTGTCTTCCTGCCGGATGTAAGAACAGACCAGGACTTCCTGGAGGCGATCGAGGATATCGTCTCAGAGATTTGCGTCCCGCTCGTGGTCAATGGCGAGACGGTGGGTGTGCTTAATGTGGAAAGCACAAATGGGGTTCACCTTACAGAAGCGGACCTGGCATGGATATCCGCGCTCAGTGTGCATGTTGGCATGTCTATCAGCCGCGCATGGCTCTTTGAAGACCTGAGAGGACGCAACCAGGTTTTATCGGCACTGCAGGAATCCACGCTTGCGTTAATGGAGCAGACCCAGCTATCCGAAACGCTTCGCACCATAATCGAGCAGGCGGCACAACTGGGCAACACGCACAATGGATATATTTACCTGGTTCAGCCCGGCGGGAAAGAAATCGAGCTAATTCTGGGTCTCGGGGCTTTCGAGAAATATCAGGGACAAAGGCTGCAACCCGGCGAAGGCCTGGCTGGAAAGGTATGGCAGGATGCCGCGCCTCTGCACGTGAGGAACTACACGGCATGGCAGGGACGATCAAACAAGTATGATTCGACACAATTTCAGGCTGTGGTGGGAGTTCCGCTGATCTTCCGCGGCAAGGTAACCGGCATTCTCGGGCTTGCACAACTTGAACCGCACCGGGTCTTCAACGAGAATGATGTGGAAGTACTGCGATATTTTTCCCGGCTAGCTGCGATCGCCCTCGAGAACGCCGGGTTGTTCACCAGCTTGCAGAAAGAATTGCAGGAGCGCACGCAGGCTGAAGATTCCCTTCGACGGGCGGAGGCAAAATATCGCGATTTGGTGGAACGCCTACCGCTGATCGTATACACATCGGAGCTAGGCAAGGATGGACGCTGGTTCTACGCCAGTCCGCAGATCGAAGGCCTGCTCGGATTCAGTGTACAAGAATGGTTGTCTGACCCCGATCTTTGGTACAACCAGATCCACCCAGAAGATCGCGAAAGACAGGAAAGTATTGAAGAGGATTGCGGCAGAACGGGGCAGCCATTTGAATCAGAGTATCGGATCTTTGCCAGGGACGGCCGTGAACTCTGGGTACGCGATTCGGGCCACATCGTACCGAACAGGAATGGAAACATACCGGTGGTTCAAGGCGTGTTGCAGGATATTACCGACCGGAAGCACTCCGAGCGCGTGCAATTCGCAGTCAACCAGATCGCAGACGCGGCGCAGGCAACGGATGAGCTGCCGGATTTCTATGAAGCTGTTCATCAGATTTTGTGCGGCTTAATGCCCGCCGAGAATTTCTATATCACCTTGTACGATTCCGCTAATGATCTTTTTGAAGTTGTATACCGCCATGATGAAATAGATTACCCAAAGGAGTGGCTGACTTACAAACCCGGCAAGGGGATCGGCGCTTACATTTTGCGCACAGGCAAGCCCATCCTTTCCACCCCTGAAACATTCGAACAACTGGAAAAGAATGGGGAGGTGGAAATTCTTGCAACACGCATGGTGGACTATATCGGCGTTCCGCTTAAATCCGGTCAGAACATCATCGGCGTGATGGCCATACAAACCTACAACCTTTCCCGCCGCCTTAGCGAAAAAGATCTTGGCATGATGGTCTTTGTGTCCACGCAGGTGGCCACCACGATCGAGCGCAAACGCGCAAAAGCCGCCCTGCGTGAGAGCGAGACGCGCTACCGGCTGCTGATCGACTCATCCCCCACCGCGATCGCGCTTCACCAGAATGGCCGGATCGTTTTTGTGAACGATGCGGCGACACGCTTGATGCGCGCCCGCCATGCGGACGATTTGATCGGCAAGCCCATCATGGAATTGGTACACCCGGATTATCGCCCGATCGTAGCAAAACGGGTTCACGAAGCCGAAGCGGAAAACCGCCCCGGCGCAGTGCTCGAGGAAAAGTTCCTGCGCCTCGATGGGACCGTGGTGGATGTCGAGGTTTCCTCGGCGGCTTTGTTATACAAAGGCGCGCCTGCCGTCCAGGTGATCGTGCACGACATCACCGAGCGTAAACGCTCCGAAAAGATACAACAGTCCCTTTATGAAATTGCGCGCGCAGGCATGCTGACACAGTCGCTGGATGAGCTCTATGCCAAGATCCATGCCGTCTTGCAGGAACTTCTCCCAACCCAATATTTTTATATTGCCATTTATGACCAGGGAAACAACCTTGTTTCCTTCCCTTATTTTCAAGACCCGTTCGACTTTGCGCCGCCGCCGTCTGCTCCAGGCCGCGGCTTGACCGAGTATGTACTGCGCACACGCGAGCCCGTGCTGGCCACACGTGAAATAGCCGATCAGTTAATACAGAAGGGAGAGATCGAGCTCATCGGTGCAGACTCTATCGAATGGCTGGGGGTGCCGCTCATCACACAGGACCAGGCCATCGGCGTCATGGTCACGCAGACGTATGACGAATCAGTGCATTTCAGCCAGCAGGACGTGGAGATCATGAAATATGTCTCCACGCAGGTGGCAAGCGCAATCGAACGCAAGCGCTCTGAGGATGCATTGCGCCGGAGCGAAGCATTCACCCGTTCCATCGTCGAGAATGAACCGGAGTGCGTAAAGATCCTTGGACCGGGCGGCGTGTTGCAGTATATGAATCCGGCTGGTCTGGCCATAATCGAATGCGAAGACCTCGAACTCGTTAAAGGGCAGTCGGTTTATTCCATCGTCGTTCCCGAGCATCGGCAGGCATTCCAGGACTTGACCGAACACGTTTTAAACGGCGAGACAGGTTCGCTCCAGTTTGAGGTCATCGGCCTGCGGGGCACACGCCGCTGGCTCGACACACACGCAGTACCGCTGTTCAATCAACAGGGGCAGGTCGATTCTCTTCTTGGCATTACGCGCGATATTACTGACCGCAAACAAGCCGAGGCGCTGCAAGATGCCGTTTATCGCATCACGCAAGCCGCACAGATGACCGACTCGATCACCGACCTGTTCCCGCAGATCCATCAGATCATCTCGTCCGTGATGCCTGCAGAAAACTTCTTCATCACCTTGTACGATGAAAGCCGAAACGTTCTCGAGTTCCCCTATTTCAAAGACGTGCTCGATGAACCTTTCCTCCCCAACATCGAACCCGGCATGGGCTTAACCGCGTATGTTTTGCGCACCCGCCGCTCCCTGTTATGCACTCAGGAAGTCCACGATGAACTCGAACGGCAGGGTGCCGTCAAGCTGCTTGGCGTACCTTCCAAGATCTGGCTGGGCGTACCGCTACTTGTGGAGGGCCGCGCCATTGGGGTGATGGTGGTGCAGCACTATACCGACCCAGATGCCTATGGTGAGCGTGAACAGTACATGCTTGAATTCGTCTCGTCGCAGATCGCCACCACCATCCGCCGCAAACAGGCAGAGCAAGCCTTACGCGAAAGCGAGTCACGTTATCGCTCGCTCGTCACCGGCACACTGGATGGTGTATACCGCAGCACACATGATGGACGGTTTATCGAGGTGAACCCGGCCATGGTCCACATGTTCGGTTACGAAAGCCGCGAGGAACTGCTTGGCGTGGATATCAAACGCGATCTGTACTTTGCGCCCGAGGAGCGAGAGAGTCTTTTCCTCGATACGGGACAGGAGAAGGTGGATATTTTCCGCATGCGTCGCAAGGATGGGTCGGAGATATGGGTGGAGGACCACGGTCATTACGTACATGACCCGGCAGGCAATGTGATCTATCATGAAGGCATCCTGCGCGATGTGACAGAACGCATCCGGGCTGAACGGGAGATCGGGCGCCTGTTGATCGAATCGCAGCAACGCCTGCGGCATGTGGAGGCCTTGCGCTCGATCGACCTCGCGATCGGCTCAAGCATGGATTTGCGCACCACTCTCAACATTCTGCTTAGTTACGTCAAGTCACTGCTGGCTGTAGACGCGGTAGACATATTGCTTTTCAACCGTAATACGCAGGCCTTCGAATTTGCCGCCGGGAACGGCTTCCATTCGCGCGTAAGCGATACCGCTTTCCAGGCCATGGGACGCAGTTTTGCCTCACGCGCGGCACTCGAACGACGCATTATCCAGTTCCACAACCCGGTGGAAGTGCATGCCAATCGTGATCTCTCCGCCTTGTGGAAGGCCGAAGGTTTCATCACTTACACCGGCGCGCCCCTGATCGCCAAGGGCGATTTTAAAGGTGTGCTTGAGATCCACCATCGTTCCATGTTCCATGCCGATCCGCAATGGACCGACCTGGTACAAAACTTTTCCACGCAGGCGGCGATCGCGATCGAGAACGCCCAGTTATTCAACGACCTGCAAAACACCAACTTCGAGTTGTCGCTCGCGTATGACGCAACCATCGAAGGCTGGTCACGGGCGATGGAGTTGCGCGGTAATGAGCCGGCGGGGCACTATCAACGGGTTACCGAGTTGACGTTGCTCCTCGCGCGGGCAATGGGCATCCGCGATGCCGACCTTGTCCATGTGCGGCGCGGCGCCCTGCTACATGACATCGGTAAAATGGCCATTCCTGATTCCATCCTTCGCAAAACCGAACCCCTTACGCAGGAAGATTGGGAGATTGTGCGCCAGCATCCCAAACATGCGCGCGAACTGCTCGAACCGATCTCTTATTTGCGCGCCGCGATTGATATTCCAATTTATCACCATGAGAAATGGGATGGCACGGGATATCCGTACGGCTTGAAGGGCGAGGAGATCCCCCTCTCTGCGCGAGTCTTTGCCGTGGCAGATGTGTACGATACTTCAATGAGCGATGTCTTTCATCGAAAAGGGATATCACGCGAAAAGGTTATTGAACACATCAAAGAGGAGAGCGGCAGTCATTTCGACCCGGCCGTTGTAGGCACATTCCTCCAGCTTCTCGCCAAAGGACAATTGGTACTTTAGAGCCACCGCGCAACGCGGAAAAACACACCCACAGCGGCTGCTGCGGGTGTGTTTTTATGTGTTTTTCATTTTCGTTGGGATGGATGTCCTATTGAACGATATCAGAGCTTGCTTACAATGGAGCATGAAAGGAGTACGATTCTATGAAACGTTCTAACTTGATACACATCCTGTCTTTGGCGGCGCTGTTTGCGCTTGCCGCATTTCCCACTGGGAGCGTTTTTGCTGAAACCGATTCGACCGGCCCAATCATATCAGCAGTTGTCGCCGCGCCCAACCCCGCCACCGCAGGTGAGACCATCACACTGACCGCCACCGTGGACGATAGCACAAATGGCGGATCGAACATCGAAACAGCTGAATACAATATAGACGGCGGAGCGTTCAACGCCATGACAGCTGCAGACGGCGCATTTGATTCGCCGACAGAAAATGTAACCGCATCCTTTCCCGCCCCGGAGGTAGGCGAACATCAGGTCTGCGTGCGCGGCACCGACGCATCCAAGAATGACAGCGTCGAATCCTGCATCACGCTCACGGTCGAATCGATCTACACGTTTGGCGGCTTCAGGCCCCCGGTCCGCCCCGGCGTGGTGAACAATGCCAACGCACCGCGTACGGTTCCCATCAAGTTCAACCTCGTCATGAGCGCCGATGGAAGCCCGGTCAGTGACCCGGCGGCCATTCAGGCTTTCCAATCCTATGCCGTGGACTGTGCCACTCTTACCGGCGACTCTTCCACAGCCATCACCGAGAAAAGCCCCGGCAAATCCGGTTTGCGCTATCAGGGTCGCGGCAACTGGATGTTTAACTGGAAGACTGACAAAGCGTACGCGGGCACCTGCCGCAACTTCTTCGTGCTCTTGAGTGACGGATCCACGTCCCCGGAAGTAACTTTCCAATTCCGGTAATTTTTTGAGCATCTGCCCATTCGGCCTCCGAGTTTCCAACTCGGAGGCTTTGCTTTCGATTACAATTCCAGCCATGTCAAATAAAAAAGAATTCATACCCAAACGCGCCATGTCCATCCACGCCCACCCGGATGATCAAGAGTTCACTGTAGCAGGCACACTTTCCAGATGGGCACAGGCAGGCTGTGACGTGACGTCCGTGATCATCACAAGCGGTGATGCTGGTTCGAACAACCCCGCCCATGATGAGACGTACAAGCCGGTCCTGGCGAGGCTTCGCGAGAAGGAACAGCTTGCCGCGAATAAAGCACTTGGCATCCGCGAGACAATTTTCCTACACCATCCCGATGGCGAGCTTGAACCGACCGTTTCCCTCCGCAAGGAACTGACCCGCCTCATCCGTCGGTTTCGACCCGAGGCGGTTGTGATAGGCGATCCGCAAGGAGTATTCTACGGGAACGGTTATATCAATCATCCCGATCATCGCGCTGCTGCACAGGCTGCTCTCTATGCCGTGTTCCCATCTTCCGAGACGCGGCTGATTTTCACCGATTTGCTGCGCGAAGGATATGAGCCGCACAAGGTCAAGCGCGTTTACATCCATGGTTCTGAAAAGCCTGATACATGGGTGGATATCTCCGCGACCATCACCACGAAACTGCGCGCGTTACGCAAGCACAAAAGTCAACTCGGCGAGTGGAAACCGGATAAGATGATCCGGGAATGGGCTGCCGAGGAGGGACGCGAAAAGGGCATCAAGTATGCAGAAGCATTCAAGGTGATGATCAACGAGGATGATCAGCCGGAGAATTAAAGCAGAGCGGATGGAGATTATCCATCCGCTTTTTGTTGATCGCTTTTTCCTGTCCGTCAGTTTGTTCGTTCGGGCGAGGTTAGAATAGAAACGATCCAATGATGACTGCGGTGATGGCGACGGTAAGGTTATCAACATCGCGAAATGGTAAAGACTCGACAGCCATGGCAGACAGAGAAAGATAAAGTATGGGCAGAGTGTAGCTACTGATCGGTGGTGGAAAAACCCCGGCAATCACATATACCCAAAGCACGATCATGGAAAGCAGGAAGCCGCCGAGCATGACGCTTAACGATCCTGCCACCGATTTTTCAGGGCTCCATGGAAGTTTCGGGGATGACACACGGCGTCCGATCACATCGGCAATGCCGTCGCCACCACAAACAAGCATGAGAGCGAGGATGCCTACCGGGGAGTCTTTCCAAAACGCAACGGTCAGCACAACAAAGACCAATCCATAGTAAAGAGGGCCTCGTAAAATTTCACGGTGGTCACCGCTGCGCGACATGGCCCGCACAGATGCTTCGTCTTTGATGATGCCGAGACCTATCAGTGCAAATTGTGCAGTGATCAGCAGAGGCACGGCAGCTGCCCACCAACGCGCATCAGGTGTATCAGGGAACATCAACCAGCAAATAACAAAGACAGGACCTGTGCCAATATGGATGATCTTGCGACTCAGGCGGCTTTCGATCCAACCACGATGTGCTGCAAAATCCATCATACGAAGCCATGTGACGCTCAATACCAAGGTAATTAAAGTAGCCAGCCAGGTACTCATACATACTCCTTGAAAAATAGTTAGCTAATTGTACGCGATTGAATAGAAAAAAGAGCAGGCCGTCTGGCCTGCTCTTTTTGTGATCGAGGATAACGCTACTCGATGACGATCCCATCCACATATATTTTCGTGCCCGAAAGCAGCACGAATTGCACGGTGTGAGTCCCGGGGGTCACGGTGTAGGAATAACGCACATTGAACTTGGTGGTACCCTTTTGGTTGAGGGTGGTCAAGGGGGCGCCATCCAAAAGCACCTCCACCATACCGCCTGTGCTGTTCATGAGGTAAATGAACGTGAATTTCGTGCCGGTGAAGACAAAAGCCGCCGAATCACCGATCACGATGGATTGATGGAAAGTCCGGCGCGTGGCATAAGTATTACTGACCGTCGTCCACGTGCCAAAGTAGTTCCATTTTGTTTTGTCTTCTTCGTTGTCGTAGGTACCCACGCCGCTTGGAGTTGGGGCGGTTGTGAGCACAGAAGCAGAATTCGAAATATCACTGGGAGTTGCATCGGGCGCAACTTCATCCAGGACGCGGACGGCAAAATAATAGGTGACTCCCGGTGAGAGGCCTGTGATCGCCATTGCTTCGGTCTGCCCGGCGGGTTTGGGAGGGGTAGGCACACCTTTGGTAATCGTGCGTGCCGCATTCCATTGCGTTTCGTTGGTGATCGGAGTTACAGCATAACGCACCACATAAGAACGAGCGGACCCGTCCATACCGTCATCGCCGGTGGCGGTCCATTGCAAATTCACGCTGCCAAAGGTTCCCCCGGCTGTGGCAACAAGGTCGCTTATAGCAGAAGGCGGGACCAGGTCCGGAGGTGCAAAAAATTCGATGGCATCAATGTTTACGTAGCGGGTTTTGTGCTTAAACTGCAGTGTGTGGATGCCATCCGGGATTTCCGGGCTTGTATACACCTGCTGGTATGCGGTTGTGGATGAGTTCTGATTGATCGTGACGAAGGGTGTTACGGTCTCGCCATCGAGGAAGACATCCAGCATGCCGTAGGTTGAGCCCTTTGTGTAGTAGAGTTTGAATTTGTTACCATCGAACGTTAGAGTTGCGCTGTTGCCGATAGTTTTGGAGTACTTAAAGCCCTTCTCGTATGCACGTGTGGTTGATGCCGTGAGCCAGGCGCCAGTATAGGTGAAGATCGTGTTTTTATCATCGTATCGCACACCGGGGACAGCCACAGTTAGATCCTGACTGAAGGAAACATTCAGGGTCATGTAGTTGGCGACCAGGGCCGGGTCGACTGGAAAATTCTGTTCCTTTTGCGGAGCACCTTCATTCGAGGTGAACTGCACCACTTCAAGATAGTACTTGGTACCGGCCTTTAATTGCACATTGGTAATTCGAGAGTGCAAACCCGTTTGATCATCGTCATTGCATGCAACCGCCTCTAATACACCACCGGTGACCTTCCAGACGGCAAGGATCGTGTCAAACCCACTTCCGAACGTGTCAGCGCTGAGTTTTCCATATGTGGACGGTGTAAAGGTGTACCAAATCGTCTGAACACCCGGATTACCGTAACCGCACACATCCGGATCGCCGGCTCCATTGTCTGCATCATAGAAATCCACATCACTCATCGTAATCGTGGAAGGCATCGTTGTAATCGGCACAGCTGACGTGATGATATCATTCGCAGGCTGAGCGGCCAACGCCGGGATCGGCATCCCCAATGCTGCCAATATCATGGCAATCAGGACGAACAGATTCGCTGTTGTCCGCATTCGTATATTTGTTTTCATTCTTCCTCCAAATCTCCAGTCGGAAACGTACGAGCATGCAACCATTTTTCGGCTGTACGGTTAAAGGCTACTTCCTTATTCTAAGTGAAAAAGAACCGCAAGTCACTCACATTTTTGTCAGGGAAGCCAAATACTGGTACTTTTGGGTGGGCAAGCTGATCACATAAGAGCATTTTGCAGACAGGTGAAACATGGATAAACAAATCGGGTCAGGCGCTTGCCTGACCCGATAATGTGCGGGATGTAACTACGGGAAGATCTCAATCGCATCGATCGTTGCGGTGCCCGCGCAGACAAGCTGGATCACGTGGTCACCTGCCGCCCCGAGGGTAAAGGTTGTGGATTTTTGCCAGCGGTCACTCAATGACTTCTGGTTGATACCACCGATCTTTACTCCATCCACATACACACCAATGCTGACGAAATTCGGACCAGTCTGGTAGATCAGACGGAACGTATCGCCATTGAACAAGAAGAAAGCAGAGCTTCCTGCGAGACTACATTGATGCTGGTCAAGGTTCGAGGCAAAAGTCTGATTGGTCTTCGCTGCCCACACGCCGTTGTAGACCCAGGAGAACAAGTCTGAATCTTCATAGTAGCCTGCCGGCAAGTAAGGCATACCGCCATCAGAAGCGATAGCATCGTCCGTGTTAGATATGACCGAGAAGTGCGCATCATCTGTTACGCGGACGGCAAACCAGTAATCCACATTCGGCAGGAGACCGACCACGGTCAAACCCTCCGGTGAGCCAAAGGACTGCGGTGCCGGAATAACAGTGGCTGCAGTCGATGCATTTTCCCAATCCAACTGGGATATGATCGGTCCAGAAGTAGAGTAACGCACTTCATAGGATGTGGCTGTTCCAGCAGGACCCGGAACCGCCGGGTCATCGCCTGTTGCGGTCCAGGTTAGATCCACGGTACCAAATGTCGCGCCTGTGGTGGCGGAAAGGTCCAGGATCGGATCCGGCGGGCCTCCATCCACTACTGCATAGATCGAGATCGCGTCGATGTTAACGTATGGCAGGGAGCTTTGAATAAAGCGCACACTATGCGGTCCCATGGTCAGCACGTCCGACGTAAAGGTACGCGGGCGGCGTGAGGGGGCATACTGATCGATCGTAGTGACATACGCGCCATCTACATACACATCCAGGAGGCCCTGGTTGTAATCGGCGTTATAGTGCAAGCCAAATTGAGAGCCAGTGAAGTAGAAGCCGGCAACTGAGTCAAGCTTATTGGCCTGGTGGAGGCTATCCTTCATGCTGTCGTCATCGTTCAGCGTACTCCAGACACCACTGTAGGTCCAACCGGCGTGTTTATCATCATAGAATCCAGGGCCGATGGGCGCAGGTGCATTCGCGACAGCGCTATCTTCGCTGGAGGAACATGGATCGCCATAATTGCCCGCCTCGTCCACGCCAACGACCATGAAATAGTACGTTACGCCGGGGGCTAATCCGCTCAACGTCAGGGTTTGTTGAACCCCGGCAATTCCCGGAGCCGTAGGGGTCCCGGTGTAGCGCGTTGCGGAATCCCAGTTTGCCGGGCAGGAGTCATAGAACGAAGTGAGACGATAACGGACCTCATTCCTTGTAACGCGTCCAAAAGTGCCATCATCACCCGTGGCGGTCCACTTCAAGGTCACCCTGCCTGAGCTCGTTCCGGTAGTGGCGGTCAGGTCGGTGATGGGGTCTGGCGGCCAGGCATCAGGATATGGGAAGACCTGGATCGTATCAATGTTAACCTTGCCGGTCGGGCCCAGGTTCTTCAAAACCAATTTATGCAAGTTGTCGTCCAACAAGACATCGGAGCCGGCAATGGGCGGCATGGGTGTATCCCAACAGTTGTAGGAATAAACGGCGTTTCCTTGAGCAATGGTTGCAACATAAACACCGTCAATGTACACGCCCATGCTTCCGAATTCAGGACCGAGAGCATAGCAGATCTGTACGTACGAGCCATCGAAGTAGATCCCGGCCGTACTGCCGGTGGTATTCCCAACATTGACAGTATTCAGATAAACAATATTCGGAAGAGGAACATTGTAGGTCACCCAGCCCGTGGGAGTGTAGTAGATGACCGGGGCAGTGCCGTCATAGAAGAACGGGGCTGTTGTCAACGGAGCAGCAAAGACCTTTCCCGCAAACTTGAATGAAAGCTGCAACTTGTCAGGGGCAGAAACGGCTGTACCGCTCTTGCGGGCGATTTCAACATAGTATTTGATTCCACCGCGCAGCGGGATGCTCAACAGCGATGTCGTTGTAAATGCGGTAGCATCATCGTTACAACCGACCTCGATCAAGTTGCCAAACGTGTCGGATTTCCAGACAGTGATGATGGTGTCATACGCGCTGGAACTGGTGCTGATCAAGGCCTCTCCAGAACTTGAGGCAGTGAAGGTATACCAGACAGTGGCTTCGCCCGTACCGCCGCCATCACAGGTCAACGGGGGATCGAACGCATCGCTCGTAGCACCGGTCATATCCAAAATGGTGCCAGTGAAGCCGCTGCTCATCTTTGTGGGGGTGGCAAAATCATCATTGGCAGGCGGGGTTGCCGCATAAGCTGGTGAGGCGCTGGCCACGGCTGAAAACAGGATCACCAAAGCGATCAGTGCCTGTAAAGCAACGCGGACAGTGTTTTGATTTTTCGAAATCATGGAACCTCCAATTGGGAATGGATGAGGGTGGTGCACTGCGTAAACGGTGTCGCTCTTCTCTTCTCCCATTATCCGTAAAACGCATTGCATGGATCAAGTGAAACCAGGATAGACATTGGGTTATTTAGTGGGCCCGGCTGGATTCGAACCAGCGACCAAGCGATTATGAGTCGCCTGCGCTAACCGCTGCGCCACGAGCCCGAACTCCATGCGAGACACCCAGCAATAAAAAGGAGCGGGAGACGGGATTCGAACCCGCGAATATCAGCTTGGAAGGCTGATGCCTTACCACTTGGCGACTCCCGCGCGGTCATCATTGTACCGTGAGGGATGGGACAGGTCAAGAACGGTAGATTAATCGCGGTTAAGGCAGGCGTGGGGATAAGACGAATGTGCCACAGTCCAGGTTCCATACCTGAATGTGCAAATTTACTTGACCCGACCACCAATCTGCATTACAATGCCCCCCGCAACTTGCCTCTGTAGCTCAGTGGATTAGAGCGTTTGGTTGCGGACCAAAAGGTCGCGTGTTCGAGTCGCGCCAGAGGCGCCATTGAGGAGCGGTAACCCCGCTCCTTATTCTTTACCTATGAAACAAAAACCTCAAATCCTGCTTGTCAATGACGACGGAATCCGCTCCCCCGGCCTCTGGTCTGCCGCGGAAGCGCTCGCCTCGCTCGGCTACGTCACAGTGGCTGCGCCTCGCGAACAGTCTTCTGGCCTGGGCCGCAGCCTGCCCAGCACATCCAGCGGAATCATCCATCGCGAAACGCTCACCATCCACGGACAGGACTGGACGGTCTACGCCGTGGAGGGCAGCCCGGCACAGGCCGTTTTGCATGGCATCCTTGAGATCATGCCCACCCCGCCGGACCTCGTGGTTTCGGGGATCAACTACGGCGAAAATATCGGCACAGGCGTAACGGTTTCAGGGACAGTTGGCGCGGCGATGGAAGCGGCAGCCATGGGCATCCCCGCTTTGGCGGTATCGCTCGAAACGCATCACAGCTACCACCTCTCCTATTCCCGCGATGTGGATTTTGACGCAGCCGGACAATTTACATCTCGTTTTGCACGCATTCTGCTCGAAGGCAGTCTGCCCGAGGCCGTGCAAGTGCTAAAAGTGGAAGTGCCCTCAGACGCTACGCTTGAAACTGGCTGGGAATTGTGCCGTCTCACCCGTCAGCGTTACTATGAGCCAACCCGGCCGAACCGGCCCACCTGGGATGTGCCCGGCGTGGTGGGATATCGCGAAGCATGGAACCCGGCCGAAGATACCGAAGACACCGACGCTTACGTGATGCGCAAGAAGCGCCTCGTTGCCGTGACCCCGATCGGACTCGACCTGACTGCCCGAGTGGACTTTTCCGCCCTGCAACAATTATTGCAAAAATAAAAGAACAGGCTCGCGTGAGCCTGTTCTTCATATTTAGTTCAAGTGCGGTTGGATCTTGGATTTGAGCTTTTCTTTCGGCATAAACCCTGTCATGCGTTCGGCCAGTTGGCCGCCCTTGAAGAACATAAGCGTGGGGATACCGAGGATGCCATACTGCATCAGAACGTTCGGGTTCTGGTCGGCGTCCAATTTCACCACCTTTACCTTACCCTGCCATTCAACTGCCAGTTCGCGCACAATCGGGTCGATCATACGGCAAGGACCACACCAAACCGCGGTCACATCCACCAAAACCGGTTCCGAAGCGTTGATCACCTCGGATTGAAAGTCAGCTTCATTTACATATTGCACATCAGACATTTTTGCCTCCACAGGCATGGACGCGGACTGGCTCCATTCTATTACGTTGACGCGCCCGGTTGGGCATGTTAGAATGCAGTCCGCTAAATTCCCGGGCGCGTAGCTCAATGGCAGAGCAGTGGCCTTTTAAGCCATTGGTTGAGAGTT
>CAYNQA010000022.1:0-19069 GCA_964399225.1 uncultured Anaerolineaceae bacterium | reverse complement strand
GCGGACGTTAGGACAAGTAACAAAAAACTGGTTTCTCGCGAAACCAGTTTTTTTATTCAGCCCATTGGGTGGCGCATGTGCTGGCCGCCGATGAGATGGACATGCAGGTGGAAGACCGTCTGCCCGCCGTGGGGGCCGGTGTTGGTGATGACGCGGAATCCCTGCTCGGCAATGCCCTCCTGTTCGGCGAGCTTGCGCGCGGTGAGGAGCAAGCGGCCGGCGATGGCCTCATCCGCTTCGGAGAGAGTCCCGACCGAGTCAATGTGGCGGTTGGGGACGATCAGGATGTGAGTCGGCGCGACGGGGTGGATGTCGCGGAAGGCGGTCACGTGCTCGTCCTTGTAAACAATGCTGGCTTTTGCGTCGCCAGCGACGATCTTGCAGAAGATACAATCACCCATGTTGTAGTACACCCTGAAAATGGAATGGGCCAGCCGTCTAAGGAACGGCGGCAGGGATCGGGCCATACGTTGGCGCACAGACGAGATCATAGTAGAGCAACTCGGTGGCTTTGCTTTGTTCGGCGTAGGCCGCGGCTTGTTCGCTGATGACGCGGATCACGTCGAGGTTTTGGATGACCTGGTTGGGCCAGTAGCGCGGCAGGGTCAGGCGCGGGTCGCCGACCGGACCTTCGGCAATGTCGAACGTGCCGGTAGCCACATCGGCCTGCGGGACCCAGTTGAACATGATCGGTCCGCGCGGGTTGACGGTGAAGCCGACCCGGTAACCGAACTCGCGCGCGATCTGCACAGGGCGCACGCCGAACCCGCCGCCCGGCCAGATGATGGCGACCGGGGTTTTGTTGAAGTTTTGTTGCAGGTCGGCCTTCGAGCGTTCGAACTCGGTGCGGATGTATTCATCCGACATGCCGTCGGTCATGGGCGTGTTGTGGACGTAGCCGTGCGATTGGAAATCCACCAGCCCTTCGGCACCGAGCGCAACGTTGCCGGCCAGGATCTGGTTGCGGATGGAGTCTTCCCAGCTGATCCAGCCGTTGATGACCGGCCAGCGGAACTGATCCCAATACGGGCGGAACCAGTCATTGTAGTTTTCAGCGGAATGACGGTCATCCTGCACAAGGACCACGGAGCGCTGGGGGATCTTGGCGTTGTAATCGAGGAAATCGGCCAGTTGATTGGCGTTGATCGCCTGGAAGCCGAAGTTTTGCAGGTTCTTCATCAGGCGTTTGAAATCGCCCGAGCCAACGTGCATGGGGTTGGATGCGGTCTCTGTTCCCTTCTCGATGCTGTGGAACATGATGACCATCACGATGGTACCGGGCGCAGACTTGTTCGGGTCCCATTTGGCTTTGAGGTACTCGCACGAATCGCTGATGTAGGTGTGCGGGGTGGCGCCTTGCGCCAGTCCCTGCACCTGCAAAGTGGGCGGAAGTTCCGGGGGCGGGCCGCTGTACGTCGGAGTAGGGACCGGGGTGGGCGTCTCAGTGGGCAGGGACGCGAAAGCCGTGCCGGTCTGCGCGGCAAAAGCAGTGGCGAAGGCCTGTGTGTTGATCGCGTTCACATCCACCGTGGGGGCTGGGGTTGAGCTGCCGGAGCAGGACGCGAGCAAAAGAGCAAGCAGGACGAACGAACTGATACGTTTGGATGCTGAAAACATGGGCGGGATTGTACCAAAATGTAAGGGCAGGTTTCAGAGACCTGCCCTTACAAAAATCATTCGTTCGATTCACCCTTGATGAACGCCTCCACCTTTGCGCGGCAGACATCGTCGCGGAATTGCTTGGGCGGGGTCTTGAAGAAATACGAAGACGGGCCAACCATCGGGCCGGAGAGTCCGCGGTCGAGGGCGATCTTGGCACAGCGCACGGCATCGATCATCACGCCGGCTGAGTTGGGGCTGTCCCACACCTCAAGCTTCACCTCCGCGTTGAGCGGAACATCGCCAAAGGTGGTGCCCTCCATGCGGATGTAGCACCACTTGCGGTCGGTCAACCACGGTACATGGTCCGAGGGGCCGACATGCACATCATCGGGATCGAGTTTGTACGGAAGCATCGAAGTGACCGCGTTGGTTTTGGAGATCTTCTTGCTTTCCAAACGCTCGCGTTCGAGCATGTTGAGGAAGTCGGTGTTGCCGCCGAAGTTGAGTTGGTAGGTGCGGTCCACATGCACGCCGCGGTCCACGAAAAGTGAAGTGAGCACGCGATGCACGATCGTCGCGCCGACCTGGCTCTTGATGTCATCGCCGAGGATGGGCAGTTTCGCATCCTTGAAACGCTTGCCCCAATATTCCGAGGAGGCAATGAAGACCGGGATGCCGTTCACGAACGCACAACCGGCTTCGATGGCCTGTTCCACATACCACTTGGTGGCCATCTCGGAACCAACGGGCAGGAAGTTGATGACTACATCGGTCTTCGACTCTTTCAACAGGCGCACAATGTCTGCGGTGGGGCCGGGCGCTTTCTTGATGATCTGCGAAAGATATTTTCCGAGGCCGTCGTGAGTCATGCCGCGCACCACTGGCGCGTTCAGTTTCGGCACATCCGAAAATTTATAGGTGTTGTTCGGCTCGGCGAAGATCGCCTCTGAAAGGTCTTTACCGACCTTGGTCTCGTTGATGTCGATGCCGAGCGTGAACTCGATGTCGCGGATGTGATACCCGCCGAGACGCACGTGCATCAGGCCCGGCACCGTGTCGGTATCTTTTGCGTTCTTGTAATATTCCACGCCCTGCACCAGCGACGAGGCACAATTGCCCACCCCGATGATCGCGACGCGCACTTTTTTACTCGCCATGCAAATTCTCCTTGTGATGGATATCGGAGTGCAAAGTCTCCAGACTTTGCTCAACGTCTGGAGACGTTGGACTCCGAAAGATATGTTCATCCTGTTGACGCGAACATTCTTCTTCTTACGGCCTAAAGTATAATCCAAACTGATATGGCTGACTCGCTGCACTCCCGCCTGCTCGACTCGATCCGCGACCTGCCCGCTTCACACGACCCCGAAGCGGCTCTGACCTCGCTGACCAATCTCGCCCGCGACCTGACCGACAGCGACAGCGCCCGCATTGTCCGCGCGGGGGATGCGAACGGTCCCGAACACACCTGGCTCTCCTCCCCCATCCTCTTCCGAAGCGAATTGCTCGGTGCATTGCAGGTGTCGCGCGCGGAGGCGGATTACTCGGAGGAGGAGATCGCCGCGTTGGAAACGCTCGCCGCACTAGCCGCCTTCCCTCTACACGAACAGGATCTGCTGGCCCGGCTCGAACAGTCCAGCCGCGAGAAGTCCGACCTCGACCGCATCAAAGCTGATTTCATTGCGATCACTTCCCATGAATTGCGCACCCCGCTGGGATTGATCCTCGGCCATGCCACGTTCCTGCGCGAACTTTCCACCGAAAACCACGATCACCTCGACATGATCGTGCGCTATGCCACACGCTTGAAGACCATCGTGGAGACCCTCTCCAACGTGGACAATTACACCAGCGGCGCATCCCATGTGCGGCCGGGGCGTGTGTCCATCCCTGAGTTGGTCCGCGAGACAGCGGCTTTATATGAAGAGCAGGCCAATACCAAAGGGGTGACGATCACGCTCGCGATGGCCTCACCCGACCTGACCGTCGAGGGCGAGGCGGGGAAGTTGGGCATTGCGCTGGGTAACCTGCTCAGTAATGCCGTCGCGTTCAGCCATTCGGGCGGCCATATCACCGTCAGCGTGGAAGCGGATGGGGATTCAGTCACCGTGTCGGTGCGCGATGAGGGCATCGGCATCCCATCGAAAGACCTGCCTCGGGTATTCGATCGTTTCTATCAAGTGGAAAGCCACCTCACACGCAGGCATGGCGGCATGGGGTTGGGACTCGCCGTTGCCAAGGCCATGATCGAAATGCACGGCGGGACGATCTGGGCTGAAAGCGAAGTGGACAAAGGCAGTACGTTCTCATTTCGCCTGCCGATGCAACGTCCGTAATGCAAATGCACCCCTCTTTCATTATCATTGGAAAACTTGCGCGTGAATACATCCTGCCGGCCGAAGGACAGCCCTTGCTGGATTCCCCCGGCGGGAATGTGCTTTACGCTGCGGGCGGTCTGGCCGTGTGGGAGACACACGCCGGCCTGGTGGCCCGACTCGGCGAGGATGCGCCGCGCGCATGGATGGAAGTCCTCGAAGGCCGCGGCTTCGATGTGAGAGGCCTGCGCATTCAACCCGGCGAGTTGGACTTGCGCTCTTTCGCGGCGTACAACGAAACACTCGAAATCAACAATAACAATCCGGTCGGGCATTTTGCGCGCTTGGGCATCCCTTTTCCGAAAGCCCTGCTTGGTTTTCAACCGCACGAAGAGACCAAATCCCTGCGCAGTAAACTTTCCCCTGCCACCCCCCTGCTCAACGACATGCCCACCGATTACATGGATGCGGGCGTGCTCCATCTCTGCCCGCTCGAATTAACTGCGCACCTGCAATTCATGGATTCGCTCCGCGCGGCCATGCACACCATCACCCTCGACCCATCTTCCGGGTATATGATCCCCGCGGGGATGCGCGAGGTGCGTTCGGTCTGCAATGGCCTGACTGCCTTCCTGCCGTCGCTCGAGGAGATCACGTCGCTGTTCTGGGGCCAGACACATGATGTGTGGGAGATGGCAGAAGCGCTCGGCGAATTTGGCTGTGAATACATCATCATCAAATGCGGCGCCGAAGGGCAATTGCTCTATGATGCCGCTAAAAAACAGCGCTATGAGATTCCCGCCTACCCCGTGAAGGTGGTAGACCCAACAGGCGCGGGCGATGCGTTTTGCGGCGGGTTCCTTGCCGGTTACCGCAAGGATTACGATGCGCTCGAAGGCGTGTTGTACGGAAACGTTTCAGCATCGCTGGCCATTGAAGGCTCGGGGCCGTTGTATGCGCTCGAACGTATGCCCGGCCTGGCGCAGGCGCGGCTCGCGTCACTGCGTGAGATGGTGCGGAAAATATAAAAATCGAGATGAACATGAATGAACTGATCAACCGTTTGATCGAAATGGCCATCGCCATTCAACAAGTGCCTGCCCCCACATTCGAGGAAGCCGCCCGCGCCGCCTTCGTGCGCGAGAAATTCCTGGCTGAAGGTCTGCTCGATGTGAGCGAGGATGAAGTCCACAATGTGTATGCGCGCCTGCCCGGCAAAGATGCGACTCTCGCCCCGCTGGTGGTGAGCGCCCACCTCGACACGGTCTTCCCCTCCGGCACAGACTTGCGCGTCTCGCGCGGCAACGGACGAATCTTCGGCCCCGGCATTGGCGACAACTCGCTGGGCGTCGCTTCGCTCTTCGGGCTGGCCTGGTCGCTGCGTGGACGCGGGACCCAACTCCCCGGCGATGTGTGGCTGGTGGCCAATGTGGGCGAGGAAGGCCTGGGCGACCTGCGCGGGATGAAAGCCGTGGTGGAACGCTTCGGTTCTCGTGCGCGCGCGTATCTCGTCGTGGAGGGCGCGGCCTATGGCAACGTGTACCATCGCGCCATCGCCGTGCACCGTTACCGCATCACCGTCAGCACAGACGGCGGGCATGCCTGGTCCGATTACGGCAAGCCGTCGGCTGTCCACGTGCTGGCATCGTTGGCCTCGCAGATCGCCGTGCTGGAACTGCCGATCCATCCGCGCACGACGTTGAATGTTGGCAGGATCGAGGGAGGCACCGGCGTGAACGTGCTGGCCGCGCACGCCTCGCTTGACCTCGACATGCGCTCGGAGGATCCGTCGGTGCTGGCGAGTCTTGTCGCCCGCGTGGATGAGTTGATCGAAAGCACGATCCGCCCCGGGGTCCGCGTGGAGGCGCAGGGGATCGGACGCCGTCCCGGCGGGCAGATCCCCGCCAATCACATGCTTGTGCAACTGGCTGTCGACGCGGTCCGCGCGCAGGGCCTGGCCCCGAATCTGATCGGCGGTTCCACCGATGCAAATGTGCCGCTCAGCAAGGGCCATCCTTCCGTGGTGATGGGAATTACCACCGGCGGCGGTGCGCACACCCTGAACGAGTATGTGGATTTGAAATCAGTCGAAGCCGGAATGGCATCGGTGGTGCGATTGGTTGAGAGAGCGTGGGGGAAGTGGTAAATTCGGATACATGAAAAAATCCCGCGGGCATGCTGCCTCGCGGGATTTTTGAATCAAAAAGCCAAAATCGTAAATCAAATTATTTTAGACCCATGACTTCATACACCCCGAGGGGTTGGGCTTTGCCTTTCACCGTCATCGGCGTGACCGGCTTGACCTCGACCAGATCCTTGACGCGTTCGTAGGCCTCGGCGCTGATCAGGATCTGGTTGCGTGATGAGTTTTCCTGGATGCGCTTGGCAGTGTTGACGCTGTCGCTGATTGCGGTGTACTCGAGGCGCTTCTCTGTGCCGATCAAGCCCAACACCGCTTCCCCATAGTGAATGCCCGCGCCAAAAAAGAGGCGCTCATCCACCGGCAGTTCTTCGTAGAGGCTCTCGACAGAAGCACGAATGGCCAGCGCGGTTTTTACCGCACGCAACGTGTGGTCGGGTTGCGGGATGGGCGCGTTGTACCAGGCCATGATGGCATCGCCCATGAACTTATCGATGGTGCCTTCCTGCGCCAGCACAGCCTCGGCCATGGCGGCAAGGTAGCGGTTGAGGATGGCAACTAATTTTTCCGGTGATTTCTGTTTTTCGCTGAATGTGGTGAAACCGCGGATGTCGGCGAAGATGACGGTGATGTCTGCGCGCTTGCCGCCCAGCTGCAGCTTGTTCGGGTCGAGCTGGTCGATCACGGCGGGCGAGACCATGCGCTCGAAGAGTTTTCGTTGCGCTTCGAGACGTTTACGCTCGGTCAGGTCATCGAGCACGATGGCCACGCCTTGCGTTTTCTGTTCGGCATCTTTGAGCGGAGAGAGGTTGAAGCGCCAGTCCACATGTCCGCGCACGGGGACGACCGGGCTGAACTCAAGGTCCACCACCGAAGTATCCGTTTGGCGGACGGCGGAAAGATGCGGCTGGATATCCTGCGAGATGGCGGCCAGCACCTCGTCCACGCGGCGGCCGATAATATCTTTGGATGTCTGGCCGAGGATGCGTTCGGCGGCGCGATTGGCAAGGGTAATGTTCTCGCCCACGTCCATGGTGATCACGCCGCTGGTGATCGAAGCGAAGATGTTGTCCATCAGGTTCTTCAGTTCGGTCACTTCGGCGAGGGTTTGCTTGAGAGAGGAGAATAGGCGCGCATTCTCGATGGCCACCGCGGCTTGATTGGCAAAGGCAGTCAGCAGATCGCGCTCACTCTCGCGGAAAATACCAGAACGAATACGGTTATCCGCGTAGATCACGCCGATCAGGTCGCTCTTCACCTTGAGCGGCACGCATACGATCGAGCGCAGGTTGAACGCAACAATACTTTCCTGCCCGCTCAGGCGCGGGTCCTCCTGCGCATTGGTGGTGACGATGGCCTCGCCGGCGTCGATCACTTTCTGGATGACAGTGCGGCTGACGGCTGTCTCGGAAGCGTTGAGCGATTCTTTTTCCCAGTTGCGCGCCACCTTGGTGACAAGCTGGTTGCTTTCATCGCGCAGCATCAAAAATCCGCGCTCGGCACGCGTAAGCTGTATGATGGTGTCCATTACGATACGGAGCACTTCATCGAGCTCGAGCGTGGAGTTGACGATCTGTCCGATCTCTGCCAACGCGCGTAGATGGCCGAACTGAGTTTCCAGTTCACCAACGGCCTTGGCAATACGGTCGAGGCTGGCTTCGTTATGGGAAAGGGTTTCTAGGGATTCTGCCGGCAGGTTCACGCGCGCAGCCTGCAACGCCGACCGGGTCTTGGCGGTCGAATATCGCAGGGAGCCTAATTGTTCAGCGAGGGAGGTGGGTTTGGTGGGATCTGGTGTCATCGGAAGCTGTCGGGACGGGAGAAGCGTTCTTCCAAATATCGTCCCAATTGTAACAGCCTTGTCCACAATGACGCAAACAGAATCACGATCGCGTGCCGCCGGGCCGTTGAAGCATTGGCCTCCGTTCCAGCGTACAAGGCCAGCGTGTGCAGCCCGGTCAATGCGCGGACGCGAGCCTGGTTCCCCGGGATCAGCCGGATCAGCCGCTCCGCACGTTCATCCGGCGTGGCATGCATGGGCTGCGGGTCGCCCAGCAATCGCAGCGACAGGTTCACCATCTCGAACGAACGAGCCGCGGGTGAAAGGCGCGTCCACGCCGCCCAGATGCGGATCCAGCGCGGAAGCGAAGTCCCACGGCGTTCGGCGCGTTCCTCCAGCGCAAGTGGGATGCGGCCAAACCAGCCTGTGCGTTGATCCAACATCCAGAGACCTGCGATGAAAAGCGCAAAAAGGATCCACAACACAGCGTTGCGGTTGGTCTCGAACCACGGCACGAGCGGCGTCAGGCCTTCTTCATCTTTTGACCGGTCAGCAGGGTCAACGTTCAGCGGGGTGACCGTCACCTGCGGGCGAGGGATCGGTGTGGACAAGACAACGGCTTCGTTGGAGACCGGTCGGATGATATCGTCCTGGCTTGAGGTCGGCTCGAACTCCACCCACCCAAGGCCTGGGAAATACACTTCCGGCCAGGCATGATATTGCTGGCGGCGGACAGTGTAGATGTTGTTCTCTTCATCCAACTCCCCTTCTGCAAAACCAACCGCCATGCGGGCGGGCACGCCCAATGAACGCAGCATGAGCACTTCGGCACTGGCATAATACATGCAGAACCCGCGCTTATAATCGAAGAGCACCCACTCGAGCGCATCACTGTTTGGCGGCGGCGAGGGGATGACCGCCTGATATTCAAGGTTGCCTCGCAACCAGAGGGTGAGGGCCAGCGCTTTATCGTATGAAGTTGGTTGACCGCCTGCGATCTGTTGTGCCAGTTCGGCGATGCGCGGGGAAAAGTCGGGCGGCAATTGCAGGTAGCGATCCGTCACCCATTCGGGATACGTCTCACCGGCCGCGCGCAACTCTTCGATGCTTGGGTTGGCCAACGCGGCGCGCACACGATAGGTGGCACGTGGGGGGATCGGGTTGGCGGCCTCGAACGAAACGAGGTCCACAGCCTCGACCAGGCCGGGCTGATAGAGCATCGTGCCGGTCGCGCTGGTCCACGTCGGCTGGGATGGAGCATAGATCATGGATTGTTCGATGGCGCTCACGATCTGGAACTCACCGATCTCGCGTCCATCCGACTCGGGAATGGTCAGGCTTCCCGCATCCGGCTCGAACGCGCTGAGGGCTGCATCGGGATTCAACCATTGCGTTCCATCATAGTACGAGAAGGTCCGGCCGCGCCAATAGAAACGCGGCGGCGGGTTTTCCAGGTCTTCGGGTACACGCACGCGGAATACAAGACTATTCGAGAGTGGGATACCGCGGCCCAGCGGCAGGTCTTCGCCATAGAAATTCCCGCTTTCGCCATCACCATACGGTGATTCGAGCGGGTCGAGCGCGCGTTCTACATTCTTGCGCAGCGGATCGAAGGGACGCGTAACATTCTTCCATAGGTCAGTGGCCTCGCGCAGGCTGGAAAGGGAGAGTGGTAAATTCCACGCCACGAGGATGAGCGCCGCGGCGATCACGAGCAAGCCGTTCGTCAGGTCGCTTTCGGTTTCGGGCAATTGCAGAATGCGGCGGGCCTGCCATTGCTCGCGGTTTTCGAGGAAGTACAAACGCCCGATCAATAGAAGTGTGAATAAAAGGTAAAGGGCCAGGTACCACAATCGCGCGGGCGGTTTAGGGTCGTAGACCTGCACGATCAAAATGGTCACCGCACTGGGCAGGACAGTGAGCAGTGTATTGCGTAAACGTACCAGCCCAAAGCCGCTGACCATGCCCAGCACCCAAAGCGCCAACGCGATGAATGCAATGAAGAGGATCGGGTCATCCACTTTTTGTCCGCGCGAAATAGTGACGACGGCGGTGCTGAATCGCAGCCAGATCTCAGCCAGTTTATCGCGCAGGGGCAGGTCGGTTTCAGAGAGCGGGGTAAGTTGGGCAGGGATGAGGAGCAGGGTGTATGCAAGCGCCATCCCGCGTACGGTCCAAGGGCGGAAGCGGCTGATGCCAAAGAGCAGGCCAAGGGTGGTCCCGATCAGGGTTGTGGTCTCCCCGATATACAAATAGTCCGTCCACTCTGTGGCGGCAAGACGAACGGCGGCAGTTAGAACCAGGCCCAGCAACAGCCCGATCGAGAGCCAATCCAGGCGCGGTTTGAGTGACGGTTGCATGGCTTTGAGTGTACAATGGAAAACATCCGCTGGTCAACCATACTGCGGAATTGTTTTCAGCCCACCCAAAGGAGAAATGCCACATGGACGGTTTAATCGCGTTTGGGATCGAGTTGATCGTTCGTTTTCAAGCAATGGGGGATTGGCTGGTTGCCCCGATGAAGTTCTTTTCCTTCCTCGGTTCAGAGGATTTCTTCCTCTTCGTCCTGCCGCTCGTTTACTGGTGTGTGGATGCCGGCCTGGGGTTGCGCGTTGGGCTGATCCTCCTGACGAGCAACGGCTTGAACGATCTCTTTAAAATGGCAATGCATGGACCGCGCCCGTATTGGGTCAGCACCGCAGTCAAGGGCATGGCCGTGGAGACATCCTTCGGTGTTCCATCCGGACATTCGCAGATCGCCGTCGGTGTGTGGGGCGTGATCGCACATCGCATCGGGCGGACGTGGAGTTGGGTGGCCGCGGGGACAGTGATTCTCCTCATTGGCCTTTCGCGCTTGTACCTCGGAGTCCACTTTCCGCATGACGTGTTGCTCGGCTGGGCATTGGGCGGCCTGACCCTGTGGGCTTTCCTCGCGCTCTGGGATCCGATCGCAGAACGCTTGAAGAAGATGAGTCTCGGCGGGCAGATCGCGACTGCATTTGTTGTTTCTCTCATTATGATCCTCCTCGCCTGGCTGGTGGTCTTCCTTTCGCGCGGTTTTGTGCTGCCGGCCGAGTGGGTGGCCAATGCCACACGCAGCGGCGACGAAGCACCCGACCCGATCTCGTTGAGCAGCGCATTCACAGCCGCAGGGACTCTCTTCGGTCTATGCGCCGGCGTGGCTTGGATCGGCACACAGGGCGGCTATCAGGTTTCGGGTCCGGCCGTGAAGCGCATCCTACGTTACATCGTTGGGTTCATCGGCGTGGCTGTACTATATTTTGGCCTCAAGATGGTGTTCCCCGACGGCGAAGATCTTGTGGCGTTAGTCTTCCGTTATGTTCGCTACATGCTGGTCGGTTTGTGGATCTCGGCCGGCGCGCCCAAAGTGTTTGCAAAGTTACAAATCGGTTAACAGCGAATAGGCAGGGTGGCGGTCTGTTATAATCGCCATCCGTAGCACTCATCTCTTTTTTTGGACAATGCATGACTCTCGAACGCGGCACACTTCTTCATAAACGATATCGCATCGTTGAAATCCTGGGCCAGGGCGGCATGGGCTCGGTCTATCGCGCTGTGGATGAGAATCTCGGCGTGGATGTGGCCCTCAAGGAAAACCTCTTCACCACCGATGAATACGCGCGCCAGTTCCGGCTCGAGGCAGTGATCCTCGCCAACCTGCGCCATCCCAACCTTCCGCGCGTTTCCGATCACTTCGTGGTGGGTGACCAGGGCCAGTATCTCGTGATGGATTACATCGAAGGCGAAGATCTGCGCCAGCGCATGGAACGCCTCGGCAACATCAGCGAAGAGGATGCCATTCTGATCGGCGCGGCAATGTGCGATGCGTTGACCTACCTGCACACGCGCAAGCCTCCCATCCTGCACCGCGACTTGAAACCGGGCAACGTAAAAGTCACGCCTGACGGTCACATCTTCCTTGTGGACTTTGGCCTGGCCAAGGTGGTGCAGGGAAGTCAGGCAACCACCACCGGCGCGCGCGCCATGACCCCGGGCTATTCCCCGCCCGAGCAATACGGCACTGCCCGCACGGACCCGCGCACCGACATCTACTCGCTTGGCGCCACGTTGTACGCCTCGTTGACCGGCATCATCCCCGAAGACGGCCTTGCCCGCGCGATGGACAATGCCCAGCTGACACCGCTGCGCAAACGCAACCCGAAGATCACGCGCCGCCTGGCACAGGCCATCGAAAAAGCGATGGCCATTGATCCGGCCGAGCGCTTCCAAACTCCCGAAGATTTCAAACGAGCACTGCTCGGATCCAAATCGAAGACCCAGCGCCTGACCGGCGATTATGTGGTTGCACCGCCGCCTGCTGACTCTGAAGGCGATCCAAAAGCGGCCAAGCCCGAAGGCGGCAAAAGCGGCACAGGCAAACCTGCCATTCAACCGGCGGAGGAATTGCCTTTCAAGCCGCCGAAACGAAAACGCCGCTCATCCGGTTGCGGCGTGTGGCTCGGTTTGTTGCTCCTGTTGGTGATTTCAGCTGCGGCAGTTTGGTTCCTCGTGCCGGACTTGCGCGAAAGATTCGGCGTAGGCGCGAAGCCGGCCAGCGACACGCCGGCCGCACTCCCGTCGGCTACCGATGCGCCGACCGATGTGCCGCTTCCCTCCGAGGAGGCTGCCGGCCCGACATCCACATTGATCGCGATTCCAACCGCGACGTTCACGTTCACCCCTCCGCCCGCCCCCACACAGACCTTCACACCGGCGCCGACCTTCACGCCCTCCCCCACCGCGCAGGGCGGCGGCACCGGACAATTCGCCTTCGCCTCCGACCGGACGGGTACACCGCAGATCTACCTCGCTGATATCTCATCCGGCGATACGGTGCCTCTCACCAACCTGCCTGCGGGGGCCTGCCAGCCGGCCTGGTCGCCGGATGGAAAGCGCATTGTGTTCACGTCGCCGTGCTTCAGCCGCACCGATAACTTCAAGAATTCGAGCCTCTACATCATGAACGCCGATGGCTCGGATGTAACCCCTCTCATCAGCGAACCGGGCGGCGACTTTGACCCCGCCTGGGCTCCCGATGGGAACCGCCTCGCGTTCGTGTCCTTCCGCAATGGTCGTTCGCAGATCTTTATCTACGACTTTGCATCCGGTTCATCCACCGCCCTGCCCAACCCATCTTCAGATGTGGAGGAGGTGCGGCACCCGGCATGGTCGCCATTTGGCAATCAGATCATCTTTTCTGCCAAGCGTTTCAATGTGTATCAGATCTGGGTGATGGCCGATAATGGCCAGGGACAACAGCAAGTGGCTCGCAGCGGCCAGGATTTCTGGGACCTGAACCCCGCGTGGTCGCCGAATGGCGAGACGATCCTCTTCAGCCAGCGCCGCATCAATGTAGGTTCGCGTTTCTACTTGATGACCATCCGCTACGAAGACCGCAACGACGGCAACGCCTCACGCCTGAACTACGGCCCGCTCCCGATCGAGAATATTCATTATTCGCCGGACGGTTTCTGGTTGATCTTTGAAGGCGAAGAGGATGACGGCAATCTCGACATCTTCATCATGACCGTGGATGGAGGCAACCGCACCCGCCTCACCATCGACCCCGGAACGGATTTCGACCCCGCGTGGCGTCCCATTCCCCAATGAGTTTCCTGCCTCCCGCGCAAGCGGGAGGTTTTATTTTCCCCGGTATAATCAAGCCATGTCCAACTTCCGCTTCTATCATCCCATCGAAGTCCGCTACGGTGACCTGGACCCGCAAGGCCACCTCAACAACGCCAAGTTCGTGACCTTCTTCGAGCAGGCGCGCATTCAATACATCCGTCATCTCGGTTTATACAAAGAAGGCCAGTCGTTCATGGAGATCGGCGTGATCCTTGCGGATGTGCACGTGGCGTATCGCAAGCCGGTCGAGTGGGGCATGCCGGTCAAGGTGGGCGTGCGCATCACGAAGGTCGGCAACAAGTCCATGACGGTGGCGCAGAACGTGGTCCACGCCGAGACGGGCGAAGTGTTCGCCGAAGGCGAAGTGGTCATGGTTGCGTTTGATTATTTTCAGGGCAAATCCATTCCCGTACCGCAGGCATGGCGAGACGCTATTGAAAGCTTCGAGGGATGATGAAATTTGACGCCGGACTTCCCATTGTTCAATTAAAAGATGTTCCCGCCATTGCCAAGGCCGCCGAAGCGACCGGCTTCGATGCACTGTGGACGCAGGAAACCCAGCACGATCCCTTCCTGCCGTGCACGTTGATCGCTGAGCACACACAGAAACTGAATTTCGGCACGGCCATCGCAGTCTCGTTTGCGCGCTCACCCGCTAACATCGCCTACACCGCCTGGGACTTGGCCGCGCAATCGGGTGGACGTTTCCTTCTCGGTTTAGGCACACAGGTCAAGGCGCATATTGAGCGACGCTTTGGCATGGCATGGCCCGAGTCGGTGACCGGCAAATTGCGCGAGCAGATTCAAGTCATCCGCGCGTTGTGGGACACATGGCAGAACGGGACGAAACTGAACTTCCGCGGCGAGTATTACAAGGTGACGTTGATGTCGCCGTTCTTCAATCCCGGCGCGATCGAGAACCCGAACATTCCGATCTACATTGCGGGTGTGAACACCGGGTTGGCAAGTCTCGCAGGCGAGATGTGCGAGGGATTCCACGCGCATCCGTTCCACAGTCCGCGTTATCTGCGCGAGGTGATGCTGCCGGCCATCCAGGAGGGCGCCCGCAAGGCGGACAACGGAAAGGCCCGCACGCAGGTATCGGTGACGGCATTCGTGGCCGCTTCCCCGGAGGAGGAGGCGTTCGCGCGCATGCAGATCGCGTTCTATGCGTCCACCCCATCCTACCGCGCAGTCATGGACTTCCACGGCTGGGGAGCGACCGCCGAGAAACTGTCGGCTTTCGCGGCGAAAGGAGAGTGGGCTGAGATGCCCATGCTCATCACAGACGAGATGCTGGCCGAGTTCTGCCTGCGCACCACGAATGAAAAGATCGTCGCGGATTTAAAATCGCGCTACGCTGGTCTGGCGGACCGCTTGACGCTCTACACGCCCTTCGTGCCGGGCGAGAGGGATGAATGGTGGCGAGAAGTTGCGGCAGCCTTTTAGCGTTCAACTCATGCTTCATCATCTCATCCGCCCCTAATTTCCCAAAAATGAAACAGGATATAATGAGCGCGCCGTTTGGCGCGTTCGTTATTTTTGGAGACCCATGAATACTGACTTTCTTGCTGGTGTGATCTTCATCCTCGTTTTCGGGGGCATGATCTTCATTCATGAGCTGGGGCATTACCTTGCCTCGCTGTGGATGGGTGTGGAAGTGGAGGAGTTTGGCTTCGGCATTCCTCCGCGTGCGTGGCGCTTCTGGCGCTTCAAGGGTTCGCTCACCCTCAACAATCAAACCATCGAAATCCCCCGCAACTTCGACCTGCCCTTCCTCGCGGAAGACAGCCTGAACCGCGGCGTGGACGTGACCCTCAACCGCGTGGACGATAAATGGGTGCTCGAGACGATCCAACTCGCCGCCACCGAGGACGGGCAATACCGCCCGAACAAGACCACGCCCGTGCAGGGCAGTGACGGCAAGTGGCGCATGGACGGCATCCTGCAAAAAATATCGCAAGGCACCGAGTTCACCCTTAACTGGCTGCCGCTCGGCGGGTTCGTTCGCCCGAAAGGCGAGAACGACCCGAACGTGGCCGGTGGCCTGGCCGCCGCCGCCCCGTGGAGGCGTCTCGTTGTGCTGTTTGCCGGTCCGATCATGAACCTGATTGCGGGTGTCTTCGTGTTCAGCATGCTCTTCAGCCAGATCGGCATCCCCTCCGATAACATCATTCAGCTATACAGCGTGGAAAAAGACTCCCCCGCCGATGTGGCCGGCTTGCGCGCCAACGATGTGTTTCTCTCTGCGGGCGGCGAGACCATCACCAGCCAGACACAACTCCGCAAGATCATCCTCGGCAGCCTCGACCAACCCCTCGACCTGGTCATCTTGCGCGACGGCGAAGAGCTCAGCCTGACCGCCACCCCCAGCAGTGCCCGTCCCGCCGAGATCGGCGCGCTTGGCATCGGCATGGGACCGAAATACGTTCCCGCGGAGTCGTGGTTCGAGACCATCCCGCACAGCTTCTCAGCCACCTACTACCAGATCGAATTCTTCATCACCCTGCCGGGACGCATCATGAGCGGCGAGATCGCATCGGAGCAGGCGCGTTTCTCCGGCCTGTTCGGCATCTTCAATGTCTTCCAGGAAACAGTGGCCGAAGATGTCGCCAGCCGCGAAGTGGTCACATCCTCATCCGTGCCCGAGCCCACCAACTACACGCTCGAGATCATTGCCTCACTCACCATCACCATCGGCATCTTCAACCTCCTGCCCTTCCCCGCGCTTGATGGTGGACGCATCTTCTTCATCATCCCCGAGATGATCTTCCGCAAGCGCGTGCCGCACCAGTTCGAGAATGCGGTCCACGCAGCCGGCATGTTGTTCCTGATCGCCTTCATGATCTATGTGAACGTGATGGACTTCGTCAACCCCATTCAGATCGACCTCCCTTAAACCATGTCTCAAACCATCCCCTTCCAAACCGTCGTGGACTCCCTGCTCGACACGGCCAAGCCCTTCCCGAAGAAATACCTGACCTATTTTTCGGACATCGACCCCGCCTCACTCCACCTCCTGCTGGATGCCTGGCCCCGCATCGACCTGAAACGCAAGCAGACCCTGCTCGCGGACCTCGACTCCCTGCTGAGCGAAGACACCATCGTCTCCTTCGATGATCTTGCGCGCGCCCTCCTGAACGACCCCGTTGCCTCCGTCCGCGCCGGCGCGATCCGCTTGCTGGCCGAATGCGAGGACGTGAAACTCCTGCCCGTATACGCCAAGCTTCTCGCCAGCGACCCCGATTCGAACGTCCGGGCTGAGGCGGCGAATGTCCTCAATCTCTACGTGGACCTTGGCGAGTTGGAGGAGATCTCCGAAAAAGCATTGCACCAGGCCGAAGAAGCCCTGCTGGCCGCCGTCCACGATGACAATGTCACCGTGCGCCGCCGTGTGGTCGAATCGCTGGGCTACTCCTCGCGTCCCGAAGTGCCTGCCCTGATCGAGGCCGCCTACAAACGCGGCACCCCCGACTGGGTGGCCAGCGCATTGCTCGCCATGGGCCGTTCACAGGACGAACGCTGGATCGAACAGATCGTGCGCATGTTGTTGAGCGAAGATCGGCGTATACGCCTCGAGGCGGTCCGCGCGGCGGGTGAGCTGGAACTGGCCGATGCGCGCATCCCCATCCTGCGCATGCTTGAGGACGAGGAGGACAGCGAGATCTTCAACGCGGCCATCTGGTCGCTTTCGCAGATCGGCGGCGAGGATGTGCGCACCTATCTCGAGAACCTGCTCGACCAGATCGAAGAGGATGACGAAGTGGAGTTCATCGAGGACGCGCTGGCCAATCTCTCCTTCAACGAAGACCTCGAAAAGTTCGACCTCTTCGCATTCGATCAAGACGGCGACCTGCACGAAGTGGAAGACCTGGACGAAGAGGAAGAAAAACCAAAGCGCAAGAAAAAGAATTGAGTCTGCTAGGCGATTCATGCAAAAAGGGCGGCGTTCCGATTGCATGGATGGGTTCGCTGAAAAATTCACCACGGAGACACACAGGTACAGAGATGATCAAAAAGAACAGCTCCCTGACCCAGTGTCTCCGTGATTTATTCTCACCTGTATGATCCGCACAAGACACCATGTCCCTCGCTGACCTGCTCTCCACGTTTGCCGATAACCTTCTGCCTGTCATGATCCTGGGCGCGGCTGGCTTTTTGCTTGGCCGCGCCCTTCCGATTGACTCGCGCTCACTGGGACGGGTCATCTTTTACCTGTTCAGCCCGGTGCTGGTGTTCAACCTGCTCATCACGAATCGCCTGCCCCTCGAAGAAATGGCGCTCACCATCGGGTTTTGCCTGGCGGTGTTTGTGGTGATGGGCATCATCACTCTTGCCGCCGCGCGGGCCTTCCGCCTCGACCGTCTCACCATCGTGGCATTGATCCTGACAGCGGCCTTCAGCAACACCGGCAACTATGGCCTGCCTCTGACCTCGTTCGCCTTCGGTGAAAACGCGCTGGCGTATGCCACGGTCTACTTTGTCACCACGTCCCTTCTGTTCAACACGGTCGGTGTATTGCTGGCATCGCTTGGCCATCTCGATTTCAAGCAGGCCGTGCTCGGCATGTTCAAAGTCCCGACCGTTTATGCCGTGTTGTTGGCCGTGCTGGTGAATCACTTTCAGGTGACCCTGCCCCTGCCGATCGAACGCACGATCGGTCTCGCCGCGAACGGTTCGATCCCGCTCATGCTCGCGTTGCTGGGCGTGGAGCTTTCGCGCACGCAATGGACTCACAGCCTGCGCGTGATGGGCTTGAGCGCCGGCCTGCGCCTCGTGGCTGGACCGTTGGTCGGGTTGCTGCTTGCGATCCCCTTCGGCCTGCAAGGCGCTTCTCTGCAGGGAAATGTCCTTCAGGCGGCCATGCCCGCCGCCGTGACAACAACAGTGCTGGCCACCGAATACAAACTCGACTCGTCACTGGTGACGGCGGTGGTCTTTTTCAGCACGATCTTGAGTCCGCTCACGCTGACTCCGTTGTTGGTATATTTGGGAAGGTGATGATGAACAGGAAAAATCTCTTTTCCCGGAGTGCGGCCTTCAGGCCGCATATCAAGCGGCCTAAAGGCCGCACTCCAGTGATGCTGATTATTTTGATCCTGCTTGCGATGGCCTCACCCGCTTTGGCGCAATCGGGAGGCGTGGTGGGCGAGGTGGGAGTCGTTTCGGAGTTTGGGGAGCGGGTCACGTTTTCGGCGCGGATCCAGTCGCCGATTGGAGTCCAATCGGCCACGGTGACGTTCCGCGAGGAGGGGGGAGTCCAGTTTACGCGTCCGCTCACGCTCAGCCCGGACTGGAGGGCGGTCTACGTTCACGATGCGCGCGCGCAAACCCTCAAGCCGTTCGCGCGGATCGTGTTCTGGTTCAACGTGACGCTTGCCGATGGGACGCAGGTGCAGAGCGATCATTACAATTTCGATTATGTGGATAACCGCTTCGAGTGGCAGACCCGTGAAGATGGCGCGTTGCGCGTGCATTGGGTGGAAGGTGACTCGTCCTTTGGCGATGCGGTGCTTGCGGCGGCCCAGCGCGGACTGTCCTCGGCCAGCCCGTTGATGCCGGTGGACCTCGGGGAGCCGATCG
>CAYNQA010000021.1:0-19098 GCA_964399225.1 uncultured Anaerolineaceae bacterium | reverse complement strand
TAAAGCCTGCATTCCGAAAAGATGGAACCGTGACCGCTGGAAACGCGTCTGGACTCAACGACGGCGCGTCCGCGTTGCTGATGATGAGCGAAGAGAAGGCGAACGCGCTTGGGCTGAAGCCCTTGGCCCGATGGGTCGCGTCCGCTTCGGCCGGAGTCCCGCCGCGAGTGATGGGCTACGGCCCCATCCCAGCCACGAAGAAAGCCCTCGAACGCGCCGGTCTCAAGATCGGCGACGTCGACCTGATGGAACTGAATGAGGCCTTTGCGGTTCAAGCTCTGGCTGTGATCGAAGACCTCGCCATTGACCCTGAGCGAGTCAACGTCAACGGCGGCGCGATCGCCATCGGCCACCCGCTTGGATGCTCGGGCGCGCGCCTCGCCACCACGTTGGTCCACGAGATGCGCCTGCGTGCCGAAGCGGGGACGCCGGTGAAATACGGTGTTGCCACGTTATGCGTCGGCGTCGGTCAGGGCGAAGCGACGGTCTTCGAGTGGATCGGTTGATGATTTTTAACTGATGTTACGCATCGTCATTGCGAGGGCGGTAGCCCGAAGCAATCCCCTTTCACTCGGAGATTGCTTCGTCGCGAAAATCAAGAGCGCTCCTCGCAATGACGCCTCATCTGGGTAACATGTGGTTTCATATTGCGAGGTTTCCATGAAAAAAATCCTTCCCCTCTTCCTCATCCTTTTCCTCGTTGCCTGTACTGGGCAAGCGCCCCAGCCGACTGCCACACTGGCCTTGCCCACCGACATTCCCTTCGCCATCTTCGATGCGCCGCAACTTACCCAATTCTATTTTGTTGACGTGAACAACGGCTGGGGCCTCACCGAGACTGCCGTGGTCCGCACGAATGACGGCGGCGTGACGTGGTACAACGCCACGCCGCAAAACCTGACCCAGATCGGTTACGCCCCCTTCGTCTTCTTCAACGCACAAACCGCCTACATTCTCCAGCCCAACGCCGATTACCAAAGCGGCACCCTTTACCGCACCAGCGACAGCGGCGCCACGTGGATTCCCATCGCAGTCCCGTTTGCGTTCGCCTCCATGCAGTTCCTCGATAGCAAAACCGGCTTCGCCCTTGCTGCGCTGGGTGCCGGGGCTGGGTCGCAGGCGGTGGCCGTCTACAAAACCGGCGACGGCGGCATGAACTGGACGCGCGTCTATATCAACGACCCCACCGTCGAAACCTACAGCAACAGCCTGCCCCTCGGCGGACAAAAAGGCGGCTTCGCCTTCCTCAATGCCTCACGCGGCTGGGTCGGTGGCAGCATCCCGATGGATAACTACATCTACCTCTACGCCACGCAGGACGGCGGCACAACCTGGAGCGAAACCCATCTCACCCTGCCCAGCGGCCTCGAGATGTCGCAGACCGGCAACGAAGGCCCGCAATTCTTCTCCGACACCGAAGGCATCCTGATCGTCAACCTGGTCAACGCCGAAAACCTCAGCGGCCTGAGCATTGTCTACCGCACCACCGACGGCGGCATCAACTGGATTCCCGGCGCACCCATCCCGCGCGGACGCCCGACCGAATTTTTCACCTTCAACGACGGCATCGCCTGGGTGGGCAACGGCCAGTTCTACGTCACGCATGATGCGGGGCAAACCTGGGGCGGCCTCGTCCCGAACGAAGATTTCTCCGACCGCCTCGTCTCCTTTCAATTCGTGGATACGCTGACGGGTTTTGTACTCACCAATCCCTCCGGCTCCGACCCTGCGTTTTACAAAACAACGGATGGTGGCGCCACCTGGACTTTGATCATCCCGTGAGGTGACTCATGCGCCCGTTGCGATTCCTGTTCCCGATCACGCTTCTCTTCTGGACCCTGGCTTGCTCGGCCGCCTCGATCGTTCCCCTCACCCCAACGCCGACGGCCTACGTTTTCCCCACGAACACCGTGATCCCCATCCAGCCGCTCACGGTGGACATGTTGCAGAACGCCGAGTACACCATTCCCGAATTCAACAACGCCTCCACGCTCTTCAAATTCACGGACGGCACATCCATCCGCGGCGACAGCACCTCGCCCGATTATGCCGATCTGCGCATGCTCGACTTTTTCCCCTTCGGTGACCTGAACGAGGACGGCGCACAAGATGCCGCCGTGGTCATTGCCGCAAACTATGGCGGAACGGGTGTCTTCGTCTCGATCCACGCGGTGCTGAACGAGAATGGCCAGCCGCGTCAAGCGGCCTCGATCGCCATAGACGACCGTCCGCAGGTCAACAAACTCGAGGTGCGCAACGGCGAGATCTTCCTCGACGCGGTGGTGCATGGCCTTGAAGACCCCATGTGCTGTCCCAGCGTCTCTGTCACGCGGACGTATCGTTTGCTGGGCGCGTCGCTGGTGCTGGTCAACGCCACCTCGCAGACATCCGGCGGGGCGTGGCGCGAGATCGCCATCGAGTCGCCGCTGGCCGGACAGGATGCCGGCGGGGCGTTGGTCATTCGCGGACGGGTGACCATTGCGCCGTTCGAGAATAATCTGGTGATGCGTGTTTACAACGAAAATGGGAATGAGTTGTTCGTCAGCCCCGTGATGGTGGACGCGCCGGATATGGGCGCGCCGGGCACATTCAACGTCACACTCGACCTGGCCAATTTCCCGCCGGGCCGCATCTTCATCGAGTTCTCCGACCTGAGCGCCGCCGATGGCACGATCCTTGCGCTCGATTCGGTGATGGTGGTGGTGCGTTAACTAGCCGGTTTCGCTCGATTGCCGCAGTAGGACGAGGGCGGTCATGATCACGGCCAGCCCGATGACCGGCCAAAGTCCGAGTGGCGTACCGGCCTGTTCGAGCGGGATCCCCTGCGGGGTCGGAGTGAGCGAGGGCGGGGGAGATGCTGTCCACGCGGGGGTGGCTGCGGGGGCAGTCGTCCCGTTCAAGTGATAGAGAAAGGCGACCAGTGCGTGATATTCGGCATCGCTGAGCAAGCCGGGGTCTTGCGGGGGATGCGTATTCTGTAAATATTCGAAGAGCGTATCGGGTGTGAAGCGTGAGGGGAGATCGTTTGCAAGCGCCGGCACAACCTCGGGGATGGGGAAGCCTTCGTCGCCGCGGCGCCCGCCGTGACATCCGCCCTCCCAGCAGTTTTGATGATCGTCCCAAAGCACGCGGAATTCCTCAGTGAGGCCTTGTCCCACGTCGCCGTGGCATGGCATGCAATGCCGCCAGTAGAGATGGCGGCCGTTTTCGAGCGCGGTTGGGTCTTTGGGAAGGGGCGGTTCTGCGAATGGATCGTACGTGGGGGTGGCAATTGTTTGCGCCTGTGCGGGTACAGGCTGCAATTTTGCCATGCCGATGGTGGCTATTATGAGGGTTGCAATGAGAAGTGCTTTCAAATTCATTTTGTCTTGCCACCTTTAGTATACGCCCGAATAGCGATACAATTGACCTATGGCAGTCAAGCATAAGTTCTACGTGGTTTGGAAAGGCCGTAAGAGCGGCATCTACACATCCTGGGCGGAATGTGAAAAGCAGGTGAAGGGTTTTGAGGGCGCGCAGTATAAGGCGTTCGAAAGCCGTTCAGCCGCCGAAGCTGCTTTGCAGGGACAATTCGAAGACTACAAAGGAAAACCCAAGCCTGTGCGCCAGTGGCTGTTTGCTGCGCATCCGCCGCGCCTGCCCAGTGTATGCGTGGACGCGGCCTGCTCCGGCTCGCCCGGTCCGCTCGAGTATCGCGGCGTGAACACGGAGACGGGTGAGGAGATCTTCAAAGCCGGTCCCTTCCCCGATGGGACGAATAACGTTGGTGAGTTTCTTGCCATTGCGCGCGCATTGGAATGGCTGGCAAGAAGAAATTTGGAATGGGCCATTTACACCGATTCCGAAACGGCCATGGCATGGATCCGCGTGCGCAAGTGCAAGACCAATTTGAAAAAGACCCCGGCCAATACGATGCTGTTCCAGTTGATCGCAAGAGCCGAAGAAAGCTTGAAGACATTCAAGTCGGTGCGCGTGTTTAAGTGGGACACTGAGGCATGGGGTGAGAACCCGGCTGATTTTGGAAGAAAGTAATTGAAAACCGCCCTGCTCCTCATAGACATCCAAAAAGACTATTTCCCCGGCGGGAAGAATCCGCTGGTGAACCCGCTCGAGGCCGCGAAGAAGGCCTACATGATCCTGCAATGCTTCCGTGAGCACGGCGGGAATCACGTCCATATTCAGCACATCTCGAAGAGTCCGACCGCCACATTCTTCATTTCCGGCGACCGCGGCACCGACATCCATGATGCGGTGGCGCACTTCGAGGGCGAGCCGATCGTGTACAAGCATTATCCCAACTCGTTCCGCGAGACCAATCTGCTTGAAATGCTCAAAGGCTGGGGCATTGAGCGTGTGGTCATCACCGGCATGATGACCCACATGTGCGTGGATGCCACCGCCCGCGCCGCCGCCGACTTTGGCTTTCAGGTGATCGTGGCCGAGGATGCCTGCGCCACGAAAGATTTGACCTACGGCAACACGACCGTCCCGGCGGAACATGTCCACAAGGCGTTTTTGGCGGCGCTCAAATCCTACGGTCAGGTGATGACGGCCGAGCAGGTCATCACGTTGCTGGCGGCGGAGCAGGAAAAGAGTTGAACAACGGCGTCATCTTTCCGCTTAATTGTCCCAGCCCGGAACCAGACGCGGGAAGATGATCAAATCGAGCAAGGCTCCGAGCGCCACTCCTCCCGCGTAGGCGAGGATGTCGAGCGGGTCGAAGGTAGAGCCGAAGAGGGGACGGCCAAAATATTGCGAGATTTCCACGAAGCAACCGAAGCCAAAAACTGCACACGCGCGGAAGATGGGGGAGCGGATGATCCTATTCTGGAACAAACTCATTAATAAGAAAAGTGTCATCGGCAGGAGAATATCGATCAAGTAGCCGTTCACGAAGACGGGGAATGGTCCACTGTATTGTTCGCCTGTGACAAAATGCAGCGCGGCGACGATGAGCGCAATGGAGACGATGATCGGCTTTTTCATCGTGTCCTTCCAATGTCGGAGGTCATGCTCGACAAACTGCCATTCAATCTCGCGCCATCCCTCAGCGCCACAGCTGGCAGGAGTTCCATATATGAAACCACAAGGAGAAGCAAGTCGGCCCAGAAGAGGGAGCCGACGGAACCATAAGCGACCCTGTCACCGATGATGTTGAAGAAGATGATGTTGGAGATAACGATCGAGGTCACAAGAAGAAGCGTCGCTGCGATCCGCGCTTGGAGCGGACGCTTCCACGATGGAGCGTTAAATCCCTCGAACAGCTTCCAGGCGAGAAGCGCCTGACCGAATGGAAGGTACACAAGGTCAACGGGCCATGAGGTCGGCAAAATAAAGGGAACCGTCAGGAAGATAATGTGAACGCTCCATAGATTTGCCTTGGGCAGGCGCGCGCGCTGAATCAAGAAGACAAGTCCCGCGTTCAAGGCTGCAAAGCTGTAAGAGATCTCGCGCAGTATTTGAAGGGGAACGTCAGGGTCAAGATTCGCTGAAACTGTCAGTCGAAAAAGGGTGTGATCAACTCCCGTCATCTCCGCCAGACGAAGCATGGCATGAGGATAGAACTGCGAGTTGTAGCTTGTCATCACCCAGTCGAAATGACGATACTGATCGAGGAGGGCGGAGTAAAAATTCCATGTTCCATCCACCCCCAAAAAAAAGCAGGGAATCGCGATCAGGAATACTACATACGCAACGAGCGCGTGGAGCAAAAAGCGAAAATCTCGACGAAAGATGAATGGCAGGATAAAGATGAGTGGAAAGAACTTAAAGCTCGCCGCGAAAGCGAGAAGCGCGGCGGCAAATGCGCGGTAGTCGCGTTCCAGAAAAACAAGCATTCCCAGGATCGAGACGGTGTAAATGATTCCCACCTGCCCCCATTTGAGATCGTGCAGGATGGGAAATGAAGACAGCGCGAGGGCAACGAAGAGAAGCTGGATCGACTGTCTGGCTGGAACAAGGCGATGGAAGATGAACAGGTAGAGAATGACGAAAGCGGCTTGCAGTACGCCCCAGAGAATGAGCGAAACATCGAATCCAAGCGGCGGAAATACAGCGAGCAGAATGGCAATCAATGGAGAATAGACAAAACCCTCAATCGGCAGTTTCGTTTGTAAGATCGTCTCTCCCATGGGATAGTAATAGTCTGCGAAATCGCAGAAGGATTTCGTACATGTATCCATGGCAGCTCTGAAGTTGTAGGCATTGCGCCAGGTGTAGAAATAGTAAGCAAAGAGGAGAAGCAGGATCACGATGATCCCAATGCCAAAACGAATGTTTTCCCTGGAACCCTTAGGCATGATCAACTCCTGAATTCGAATATGGTTTGCATATAGTGTAGCAAATTCCAGCTGCCTTTACATCCATCTCCAGAGGGGGGATTTTTTGCTCCTCGCGCAGAATGAAACACGACTATAATTTTTGCCATGCAAACCACCCTTGACCCCGAGAAACAAAAACTAGCGAAAGAATACGCCCGCATCCGCCGCCGATTGTGGCTGATGGACACGGCTATTAATCTCGTGTACATTTCCATCTGGCTCAGCTTCGGCTGGACCATTCTGGCGCGCAACTGGTTGGCCGCGCTGACAGTCCGCTGGCAACTGGACGGCCTTTCCGTATGGGTTCTGCCGCCTCTTTTTATCCTCTTTTTTGGCGGCATCCTCTCCATCCTGATGTCCCCGCTGGAATATTATTCCAGCTTTATCCTTCCGCATCGTTACGGACTTTCAAATCAATCGTTCAAGGGTTGGGTCACTGACCGTCTCAAAGCACTCGTCATTGGCGCGCCGATCGGTTTGATCGTACTCGAGGTGATCTACGCCTTCCTGCGTGCGTATCCGCAAACGTGGTGGTTGTGGGTGGCAGGTTTTTTGCTGGTTTTCAATGTGTTACTGTCCAATCTGGCCCCCATCCTGCTCATGCCGCTCTTCAATAAATATGTCCCGCTCGGCGAAGAGCACGCGGACCTTGCACAGCGATTATTGACTCTGGCGGAGCGAGCGAACACCAAGGTCCGCGGTGTGTTCAAGTTCGATATGTCCAGGCGCACAAAGGCTGCCAACGCCGCCCTGACCGGGATCGGTAACACGCGCCGCATCATCCTTGGCGACACGCTCATCAGCGAATTCACGCCCGACGAGATCGAAACGGTGCTCGCACACGAACTCGGGCATCACGTCAACCGCGATATTCCATTGATGATGATCTTTGGGACGCTCTCGACTCTACTCAGCCTCTACGTTGCTTCTCTTGCACTGAACTGGGCCGTCTCATTTTTCGGGTTCAGCGGGCCTGCCGACCCGGCTGCTTTCCCCGCCCTCACCTTGATCCTGACGCTCTATGGCCTGGTCACCATGCCGCTGGATAATGCCTTCTCGCGCTGGCGTGAACGCCTTGCTGACCGCTATGCACTCGAAGCGACCGGCAAACCAAAAGCTTTCGCTTCCGCCATGACGCGGTTGGCGAATCAAAATCTGGGAGAAGTGGACCCGGAAAAGTGGGTTGTGTTCCTCTTTCACTCACATCCGCCTCTGGAGGAACGGATCGCCTTGGCGCGATCCATGGTCAATGAACAAGGCTCGTAGCCGCTAGCGCATCCACCGTCTTCGTTCAATAATGATGGGGAGCAGGATGATCAACACGATCAGCACGCCCATCAGCAAGACCCCCTCGGTGGTGCCGGGCACGCTTTCGTCGCCGCCGGCAAAGATCTGGGTCAAGAGCCGGCCCAGGGGAGCGGCAAACAAGCCGCGGTTCGGAAGGGAAGCGAAAAAATGGCTCATACGGTTATCAAAGGGAGTATATCACGCCTGGGCATGATGCTGTACGGGCTGGGCGGTGTCACTCCCTTTTCACCTTTTGTCACTTTTTACTAACCTCCCTGATGAAATATATTATAATTGCGCCACTTGTCACATGAAAAAGTATATGAAGACTTCGAAGCATTTATCGGCGCGGGCGGGGTCGATGTTCAGTTCTCTTATTGCAAGTGAACAATTTAGCCGTTTTCTGCAAAATCTCCACTCCGGAGATTTTGCGATACTTCCAACTCAGGAGAAGCTATGATCCAGAAGGTATTCAAGTGGCTCACTCAGCCGCTGGGTCTGGTGGCTCTGCTGATCGCCGCGCTTGCGGTGTTCAGTCTGGTCGTTTGGGGAATCGCCCAGGCGCAAAAGCCGCCGGAACAGCCCATTCAGTTCCCGCACAAACGCCATTTGGCTGCAGGCGTACAGTGTTTATACTGCCACCCGGGCGCAGCGCGTGGAGCTTCGTCTGGTCTGCCTACACCGAACAAGTGTTGGGGCTGCCACCAGCAAATGAACATCACCAAAACGAGTCAGCTGTTGAAGCCGCTCGTGGCCGCCATCGAAAATGGCACGCCGCTGGAATGGGTTCCTGTGGCGCAAGTGCCGGACTTCGTACAGTTCAACCATCGTCCGCACGTGGCATACGGGCTGAACTGCGAAAATTGTCATGGTGATGTGGCCTCCCTCACTCTTCCCTACGAGAACCCGCAGGTGATGAACATGGGTTGGTGTCTTAATTGCCATCAAGAAAAGGCCGCAGGTAATCCCGAAATGTACACCAAACTCACCGACTGTGGCACCTGCCATTATTAAACCGGGTGAAAGGATAAACGCATGACTCAGAAGATTTCCCGGCGCGATGTTTTGAAACTGGCCAGTCTCGGCGCTGCTACCACTGCCGTGCTGACCGGATGCGGTCCCGCGTCCAAATATGTGACGCGCGAGCCGTATTGGAAGATGCCCGAATACACCTATAACGGTGAGAGCACCTACTATGCCACCACCTGCCGCGAATGTGCGGCAGCTTGCGGTCTCGTCGTGCGCACCATGCAGGGACGCGCGCTCAAGGTGGAAGGCAACGCCAATAATCCCGTCAACCTTGGCAAGACCTGCGCCCGCGGTCAGGCCACTCTCGAGGGACTTTACAATCCCGACCGTGTGACCGATCCCGTGAAGCAGGGACGTGGCAAGGAATTGAGCGGCAACACCGTTACGTGGGATGACGCCATCGGTGTGGTCGCTGATGCCCTCAAGAATCATAAACCGGAAGAGATCGCCTTTTTGCTCGGTCTCGCCCCGGACCATCTCTTTGACCTCGCCTCTGAACTGACGGGCAATCTGGGCGCCTCCGCCCCGGTCCGTTTCGGCGCCCTCGGTATGTTCGAGAGCCGCGCCACCCTCAGCAAGGCTGCTGAAGAACTGTTCGGCCAGGCAGCCATGCCCTTCTTCGACATGGCGAATGCCGACGTGGTCTTCTCCTTTGGCGCAAACTTCCTCGAGACGTGGCTTTCGCCGGTCGCCTATACGCGTGGCTATTCCAAGATGCGCAAGGGCAAGAACGGCCGCCGCGGTTACCTCGTTCAGTTCGAAGCGCGCATGTCGCAGACCGCTTCAGTCGCCGATGAGTGGATTCCCGTCAAGCCCGGAACCGAAGGGCTGGTCGCTGCTGCGATCGGCAAGTTGGTGGCAGAGATCCGCGGCCTTTCGGCGGGCGCCTTCTCCGGCGTGAGCGTGGCCGATGCCGCTTCCGCTTCCGGCGTGAGCGAAGAAAAACTCCACCACCTCGCCGAAGTTTTTGCCGGCGGTTTCAACCCCACGGCCATTGTCGGCGGCAATGCACTCGCCGTGAGCAACGGCCTGCAGAACGCCAAGGCTGTCCTGGCAATCGATGCCATGATCGGCAACATCGGTCAGCCCGGCGGCGTGTATCTCTCGCCGCTTGCGCCCGGCCAGGATGCCTATCATCGCCCTGCCTCCGCCAAGGAAATGGGCGCGTTCATCGAAAAACTCAATTCGGGTTCGGTCAAGGTTCTGTTCGTTCATGGCGTGAACCCGTCCTTCGAACTGCCCAAATCGCTCGGCTTTGAAGAGGCGCTCAAGAATGTGGAAACGGTGATCTCGTTTGCCACCTTCCCCGATGAGACCGCCATGCTGGCCGACTATATTTTCCCCGACCATCACGGCCTCGAGTCGTTTGGTTATCAGCGCGCCGCAACAGGCTCCGCCCAACCGGTGCTTTCGGGTATGCAGCCGGCGGTCTCGCCGTTCCGCAACACCCGCTCCACCACGGATGTGCTGTTGGCCGCTGCCGCACAGGCTGGTATGGCTCTGGCCTATACAGATGAGTACGAATTCGTGAAGAGCAAGCTCCAGCAATTCGTGCCGATGTCTGGCGGGTTCTTTGCTGCGCCAGAGATCAACACCTTCATGGCATATTTCCAGCAATATGGCGGCTGGTGGATGACCGGCAATGCACTGATCGCCCCGGCGGCTCCAAGCATTAAGCTGAGCCTGAGCGAACCTGAATTCGAAGAGGGCGAGTTCTTCCTCGTTCCGTTCGTCTCGCCGACATTGGGTGAGGCGGGCGCGAACAAGCCCTGGCTTCAGGAAACCCCTGACCCGACGACCACCGTCATGTGGAATACGTGGGTTGAGGTCAATCCTGAGACCGCGCATGAACTCCATCTCGAAAATGATGACCTCGTCCGCATTGTCAGTGCGGCGGGGGAGGTGGTGGCTGCAGTGTATAAGTACCCTGCCATTCGTCCCGACACGATCGCCATCCCCTTCGGGCAAGGTCACACTGCCTATGGCCGTTACGCAGCCGGGCGCGGTGCGAATCCAGCCGAACTCCTTGGTGCGCATTTCAACGAAGCCGGTGACCTCGCTTATGCCGGCGTGAAGGTGCGCGTGGAGAAGATCGGTAAGATGCAGGAACTGTCTCGCCTTGAGAGCAAGCTTGGCGTGTACGGTGAAGGCATGGGCGAAGAGCATTAGAGGAGCAGACTATGATCGATCTTAATCTTGTCGGCGCAAAAGGCGCCCTTGTGGAAGAAGCTGAAGGCAAGTGGGGCATGGTCATTGACCAGGACCTGTGCACTGGGTGCCAGGCTTGTGTGGTGGCCTGCGCCATGGAAAACAACATCGCTTTCGTGGGCGAGAAGGATGCCGGTTACGGGCGTTCCCTGCACTGGATCCGCATCGAACGTTTCTGGCATGGTGAATACCCCGAAGTGAAGATGACCCACTACCAGCCGATGCTGTGCCAACAGTGTGGCAAGGCTCCATGCGAGCCGGTTTGCCCGGCTTTCGCCACTGTTCATTCTCAGGCGGAAAAGGTCAACCTGCAGGTTTACAACCGCTGTGTCGGCACCCGTTATTGCGGCAACAACTGTCCGTACCAGGTGCGTGCCTTCAACTGGTTCGATTACAACGATGAGCGCCTTTATGATGCCATCGCTTCCTTGAAAAATCACTTCAATCCCGATGTCACGGTGCGTCGCCGCGGCATCATGGAGAAATGCTCGTTCTGCATCCAGCGCATTCACAAGGCGCAGGACAAGGCTAAATCGGAGGGGCGCGAAGTGGCGGACGGTGAATTCACCACCGCTTGCGCGCAGGTTTGCCCGGCGGATGCGATCGTGTTCGGACGCACGGACAATCCCGAAAGCCTCGTCTCGCAATTGATGGCTCAGGGACATGGCGTGCATCATCTCGAAGAGTTGGGCACGCTCCCGCGTGTGACCTATCTTGTAGGAGGGCAGTGATGAGCGATAAACATCATCACAATTCTGAGGAGCATCTCCGCGAGCAGCATTTGATGCTCGACCCGCTGCCGCGCGGTCAAATGAACGATATGGTCATGGAGTCGATGTATGTGACTTCATGGAAGTTCTGGGTCGTTGCCGCCATTCTCGCCGTCATTTCGTTCATCGGCCTGGGCGTGGACTGGTACCGCCTTATCATGGAAGGCCAGGGTCTGGCTGGCGTGATGCGCCCGGACTACTGGGGTATCTTCCTGGTCAACACCGTGTTCTGGATCGGCATCAGCCATGCAGGCACATTCATCTCGGCCATCCTGCGCGTGTTCAAAGCCGAGTTCCGTCGCCCGTTCACCCGTGCCGCGGAATTGATGACCACCTTCGGTCTCGTGCAGGCTGGTTTCAGCATCTTCATGCACATGGGTCGTGTCTGGCTCTCGTACTGGCTCATGCCCTACCCGAACCAGCGTGAACTGTGGCCGAACTTCCACTCGCCTCTTTCGTGGGACTTGCTGGCAATTACCACCTACCTGCTTTCTTCCACGATGTACCTCTTCCTGCCGCTCATCCCCGATATGGCGATGGCGCGTGACCGCTCCACCGGCTGGCGCAAGACCTTCTACAAGATCATGGCGCTCGGCTTCCGCGGCACCGAAGGCGAATGGGCGCACCTGCGCACAGCCATGAATATCTTCGCATTCGCGATCATCCCGGTCATGTTCTCGGTCCATACCATCGTTTCGTGGGACTTTGCCATGGCCACCCGCCCCGGTTGGTCATCCACCATCTTTGGCCCATACTTCATCGTCGGCGCTCTCCATTCCGGCATGGGTGCAGTGATCATGGTGCTGGCGGTGGTTCGTGGCACGATGAAGCACATGAAGTACTTCATCCGCCCCGAGCACTTCGAAGGGATTGGCAAGCTCATGCTCATCATCTCGATGGCTTGGGGTTACTTCTTCTTCAACGATTACATCGTCCAATGGTACGGCGGTGACAAGTGGACCAAGCAGTTACTGCACTGGCATGAAGCTGGTCCGCTCGGCTGGATGTGGTTCGCCATGCTCATCTTCAACGTTGCCATTCCGTGGGCTGTGTTGTGGAACCGCAAGTGGCGTTCCACCCCGTGGCTGCTTTTCATTGTCGGCATGTTTATCAATGTGGGCATGTGGTTCGAACGATATATCATCGTTCCGATCTCGGTGACCATCAACCGTATGCCGTTCACCTGGCGCTTGTATCAGCCGGGCATCGAAGTCCCCATGGGGATCGGCACCGTGGCGTTCTTTATCCTGCTCTACATGATCGCCTCGCGCCTTGTCCCTCTCATCCCCGTTTGGGAAGTGCAGGAAGGCCAGATGGCCCACTCCCTCAAGAAATTCGGACGCGAGACGGTCGTATCCGTCAGCGAATTGGAATAGGAGGATCTCATGTCTGAACAAAAAGCCCTCCTGGCGGTCTTCTCGGACCTCGAGCCTGCTGCAGACGCGATCGATCAACTCCGCCACCTCGGTATCCACGATGATTGCATGAATGTCATCTCCGGCGTACCTGTCACCGAGGCCATGCTTGGTCGCCCTGCCCAGTGGACGAACGTCCCGCGCCTTGCCATGGGCGGTGCGTTGGTCGGTATGGTGACCGGCATCTTCCTGGCTTTCATGGCGCCGAACATGTACACCATCAAGGTTGGCGGCCAGCCCTTTGCGCCGGTTCCGCCCGCGATCATCGTGATCTTCGAGCTGACCATGCTGTTGATGCTTCTGTCCACGTTCCTTGGCGTGTTCCTGGATAGCTATTTCCCCAACTATCGCCCCATGCACTATGTGGCTGAGGTCAGCGATGGGAAGATCGCAATCCTGATCGAATGCCCCGCAGCAGATACCGCCAAGATCACCGATGCAATGAAAAAAATGGGCGCTGAATCCGTGAAAGAAGCGGAGGCGCAACACCTATGAGACTGCTAAAACAACTCTTTGTCGTATTTATCGTGCTGGGACTGATCGCCGGTACCTTGATGCTCTTTGCTTACGATGTGGTCAAGATCCAGTGGGTGAGCTTCATGGGTCTGCAGCCCTCGTTCACCAATATGGAAGAACCGTTGCCCGTCCCTGCGCGTTCGATCCCCGTGGAAGGTCCGGCCTATATCCCCGGCATGGGCGCACCGGAGAATCCTGTCCCTGCGGATGAACTGTCCATCCAACGCGGCGCCCAACTCTACGGTATCCATTGCGCCATGTGTCACGGCGCGACCGGTCAGGGCGATGGTCTTGTCGGCGTGGGCTTCCTGCTCAATCGCCCCGCCAACCTGACGCTGCCTGTTGTGCAGAGCAAGAGCGACGGCTCGCTGTTCCTGACCATCAGCCTCGGCATTGATGGCCGTATGCCTGCCCTTAACGAAAACCTGCTGGTCCGCGAACGCTGGGATGTGATTAACTTCCTGCGTACGCTGGCCGCTCCGGTCACTACCGCGCCGTAGAGGAGAGAAACATGAACGACGATTTCAAGAAACTCATCTATCGCGTTGTGGCCGGGTTCGTGGTGTTGATCGCGGTCTTCGTGACCTTCACCTTCCTCTGGTCCTGCGGATTGGATTTTGCATGCAAGAAGGCGGATCCGGTTGTAGCTCGCACGCCCATCCCAACCCTGCCTGCTGCTCATCTCGTCTCTGCGCCGCAGACGGACGGAGCGGGTGAGTTCAACAAATGCGAAGTCCGCGCTGTAGACTTGGTCGGTGCCTGGGTGGACGCTGGCGCTCCCGAGGCTGATGCCTTTGGTTTCACGGACGTCCATGGGATTCCCTGCCAGGCTACTTTCGAAGCGGATATCTTCCCCTTGCTGAACGAGACCCAGGTCTGGTTCACAGGCGCGCTCTCGTGCACGTCCTGCCATAACAGCGCTCTCGATGCGAAACGTTCCGGAGGATTGGACCTTTCCAGCTACGCGGCGATCCGCGCCGGGTCCGGACGTGAAACGGTTGATGTCGCCCAGGGTGCTGATATCCTCGCTTCGAGCTGGACTGCATCCAAGCTCTATGCGATGTTCAATCCCGCAGCTGAGGTGACATTTGGTCACCCTACGCTTGAGGAAGCCAACACACTGATCGTGTTTGCCGGCTCTCCTGCTCCTCAGCCCGAAGCCACGCCAGCACCATAGCAAGTTGTCTCTAAAGCAAAACAGCCCCGGTCAACCCGGGGCTGTTTGTTTACAGAACATCAAAAAGGGAAGCCCCTCTTGCGAGGGGCTTTTTCTGGCGGAGAGGGCGGGATTTGAACCCGCGAACCTTTTGGGGTTACACGCTTTCCAAGCGTGCGCGCTAAGCCGGACTACGCGACCTCTCCACATTTACAGCGGCGGACATTATACCATGTCGTGATATTGTGTCCACCATTTCCTTGTTCATTTTCCCAGCCGCGGCTCGCACAGGAACAATGCCGCCAACGACTTCGCATCCGGCATCTCTCCGTTGCGTGCCATCTCCAGCGCCTTGGTAAAAGGGATGCGCTCGACGCTCAAGAACTCATCCGCGTCCGCCTCCAGCGGGTCGTGGACCAGGTCTGTGGCGAGGTAGACCACCATAAATTCCGTGGAATAACCCGGCGCAAGATAGAACTGTCCCAGTCGTTCCAAATTCCGGGCCGCAAAGCCTGTCTCCTCGCGGATTTCGCGGGCGGCGCACACATCGGGATGCTCGTTCTCATCCAATGTGCCGGCCGGGAGTTCCAGCAGGTCCTGTCCTGTAGCGTGACGATACTGTCGCACGAAAAGCAGGTTGCCATCTGCATCAAGAGGCACGATCACCACCGAGCCGCCGTGTTCGATAATGTCGAATTTCGTCTCGCGCCCATCCGGGGTTTTCATCCAATCGCGGCGAATGGCGAAAGCGCGACCCTTCAAAAGTGTTTCCGAGCGAAGCAGTTCAAAAGGCATGGCACACATCCTTGCCGGGCAAAGTGCCCATTCAAAAACGCCCAGGCTCATCGCCTGGGCGTTTGGGAAGTACGATGGAGTTAGGGGATGGCGATCTGCTGCCCAACAGAGAGTTGGGCGCTGATCGAGAGATTGTTGCGCTGTGCGATCGAGGCCGGGTCCACATCACCGAAGATACATGCCACGGCATAGATCGTCGTGTCGCCGTCGCCGGTCACAGTGTAGGTGGCGGGGTGGCTGCGCAGGGCGCGGTCGCCGGGGAAGGTCCCGCTCTGGGGGATCTTCAATGCCGTGCCGGCCGGATAAAGCACGCCCGCGCTTAGACCGCTGATCGAAAGCAGTTCATCCGGATCCACATTGAAGCGGCGCGCGATACAGTACGGGAATTCACCCGATTGCAGAATGTATGTGGCAGGGCGGCCAACGATCGTGGTCGGCGGGACGGCAGTGGTGGCAGCCGCTTGGGGTGTCACGCCTGCTGCCGGAGTGGTGGGCGCACCTGCTGTCGTGGTGACACCACCGATGAGCGGGGTGGATGTGAAGGTGATCTGAGTCTGCGGTGTGATCGCGGTGCCATTCACAACAACGGTGCCGGTCATTGCAGCGGCAGTCAGGTTCGGCGCTTGAGGTGTGGATTGCGACGAGCTCTGGGTTTGCAAAACAGCCATGGTTTGCTGAGCGGCCTGGCCGGCAAATGCGCCTGTGGGGCTGGGGGTAACGGCAACTTCTGCACCAGCATACATGCGCTCACAACCAGAAAGCGAAACGGCAAGGATCAAAATTCCCGCCAGTAGATATTTTTTCATCATGAATGTTCTCCTCGTACTTTGTTTTGATGATGGTAGCACATGAAGTTTAAAGCGTCAAGTTTCTTCGGATAGCCACTTCGTACGGCGGACTTATCCTCCGCACCCAAATGCGGACCACAATGCCTCGCTTCGTGCCGGACCCTCAGCCTGCCCTGCCGTCGCCGAGCGGACGCGACCCCACACCTGGCACACTCCCTTGCGCACACGTCCATCTGCATCCACGGCGCGACGAGCCAGTTGCTCGGCCTCGTCCCATTGTCCCTGATGGGCATATGCCTCGATGAACGGCAGCCACTCCAATGCATCTTGCGGAGCGAAGCCGAGTTGCTCTGCTTCCTGACCCAGCAAAACCACCGCTTGCCAGTCACCGATTTGCCGCGCGAGTTCGGCCTTGGCGTAAAAATAACACCATGTATGCGCTGGCTCGTTTCCAAACAGCGTGGATGGCATGACCGGCCCGGGCGCATCGGCATGGATGAGTGACGGGTCGGAGAGGGGAATGGTGGTTGTCAGTGTGCGGCCTTCGCGGTCGTAGATTACCTCGTTGGCGTAGACCGGGTCCAGCACGCGCAGACAGCCGTTCCGCGGCGCAAAGACGGTGATGGATCGGCCGGGGGTGCCGTGGAACGTCACGGTGCGGTAGCGGATGGCAATGGTTGTGCCCGCTTCGAGGTCCGGGAGCGAAGCGCCGCCGAGACGTTTTTCGGTGTACAGCAAAATATACGGCAGGTCGTCGCCGCGTTGATAGTCCGGGGCGTAGATCCAGTTGAGCGGGGCGGTCATCGAGAGGTCGGTTTCGTAGTCGAGCGGCATCTGTTTGGTGAAGATGATCGTGCCCGGCTCGAGGGCGGGGATGCGCCAGGCGAATTGCCAGTACAGGTCGCGCTGACCCTCCCAGTCGCGGCGGAAGACGTTGCCGCTCAGGAACTGACTGCCGACCGCGAGGGCGATCAGCGCCGAGATGAGAACAGTACGCGCGCGCTCGTGGCGGATTATTTCGAGCAGACCCGTGATGAGCAGCGCCGCGCCGAACATCATCGAGACCATGAAACGGTCATAGCTGGATTGCAGGGTGAGAGGCAAGCCCGCGATCCACGAAGGCATGCGCCCGGCGAGCAGACCGATCAGCCCGGTGAGGAGGAAGATTCGGGATAGGGGATCGGAGTTAGGAGTTAGGAATTGCGAATTACGCGTCGCATAAAGGAAGAGGGTGAAGGTGATGAGGATGAGCGCAAGAGCCAGCCATGCCGACGCGCCGGGCAAGACGCGCATGAATTGCGCCGCGACTTGTGCCCACGAAAGGATGAGGGATTTGTAGACCGCATCGGCCAGTGCGGAGAGGAGACTGGTGAATGTGGCCGCCGTGGTGGATGAGTCTTCGCCGAGGGTTACAGCGTAGGATTGGTATGTGCCGAATTTGTAGAAGTAAACCAACCAGGCGGCGTTGGCGACCCACACAAGCAGGTAAGGCCACCAATGTTTGAGCGTTTGGATCAGGCGTGGGCGGAAGCCTGCTGTGGATTCGGCAACGATCGCCCACAGGAAAAAGAAGCGGAAGACTTCCATGCCGAAGAAGTATTCGGTTTGGAAGACGCCGATGATCTGGAGAAGAATGGCCGCGATGGTGAGCCGATGAAATTTTTGCGGGTTGCGAATTGCGCGGGCAGTCAGACCGAACGAGAGCAGGTAACACAGTAGGGGCAATAGTTCCTGATTGACGTGGGTCAAGGCCACCCATTGCTGGCTGTAGCCCGGAAAGACGAGAAAGATCAGGGAGGCGGTAAGCGTGGCGCGTTTGTGATTCGGCCAGACCGAGTCGAGGGCGAACCAGGCGGCCAGACCGGTGGCGAAGCGGAAGAGCACGGCGAAGGCCTGCCACGCGAGCGGATTGGTCCCGACCAGGCCGATGGTGAGCATGTAGTTCGGCGCAAGGAAGGGACGGTAGGCCAGCGAGGCAGGCCAGAACTCCGGCAGGCCGAGGAAGTGCGCGATCCATGCGTAGGGCCAGTCGTCCCAGTAGAAGCCGGTGAAGGGAATGAGCGCTCCGTAGGCAAGCAGGGAGGCGAGGAAGAGCAGGAGTGGCGGCGATATTTTTTCGAGGCGGGGGAAACGCATGAGCGAATTATAGCCAGAAACGATGTAGGGCGGATTGGCAATCCGCCCCACGATCACGAGTCGGAGTGCCACTCCGGCTTACTGCTTAGGGCTGCATTTCAGCAGCGCGACACGACGCGGCGCTGCACCCACGCAACGCTTCGAGCCACGCGTGGAGCATCGCCAGCAGGCCTGGGTCTGCGGTGGCGGCGATGTTTTGCAGTTGATACGGGTCGGCGTGCAGGTCGTAGAGTTCGACCGCGCCGTTGGCGTATTCGATGTAGGTGTAATCGGCTGTGCGCAGGCCAACGTAGTTCGCGGCGGGACGTCGGTCACGCGGAGAGTCGGGGCCTTCGAGGGTGGCGCTTGGCGTGGCGGGGACGTTGATCGAGGTCTGTGATGTTTGCGAGCCGCGCTCGAGCAGAAATGCATCGCGCCATGTTGATGGATTTTCGCCGCGCAACAATGGGACGAGCGAACGACCGTCTACAAAATCGGGCGCCGAGATTCCCGCCCATTCGGCGAAGGTGGGGGCGAGGTCGATGTTGCCGGTTAAGGCGTCCACGGCCTCACCCGCTTTCAGGTCCGGGCCGCGAACGAGCAGGGGCACGCGGATGTCCTCCTCATATGGCATGTTCTTCCCGCCCGGCAGGCGATGTTCGCCGAGGTGGTATCCGTTATCGGATGTGAAGACGATGT
>CAYNQA010000020.1:0-19441 GCA_964399225.1 uncultured Anaerolineaceae bacterium | reverse complement strand
GATATTGCCTTCCTGGATCAGGTCGAGGAAAGGAACGCCACGGCCCATGTATTTTTTGGCCACGGAGATTACAAGACGTGAGTTGGCAGTGATAAGATGTTCGCGAGCCGCCCAGCCATCTTCGATCAGGCGGCGCAGATCAGAGCGGCGTTTTGGGGTGACGGCACCCTTGGCCAGTTCCTCGCGGGCCATGCGTCCGCGTTCGATGCGTTGGGCGAGTTCCACTTCTTCTTGCGCGGTCAGAAGCGGAACGCGGCTGACCTCTTTGAGGTACAAACCGATCGTATCGTCTGTGTCGATGTTGGCGAGGTAATCGTCGAGAGAGGTATCCACCTCTACTTCGGCTTCCTCCACTGCCACCAACTCATCTTCGGATGGTTCGCTGGTGGTGGCATCTTCCACAAAGGGGATGCCGGCGCTTAGCAGTGCGGAAAAGGCTTCTTCCAACTGCTCCACATCCTGCTCGGCTTCGGGGAAGAAATGCAAAATGTCGTCCAAAGTCACATAAGACTTTTGACGACCCAGTTCGATTAATCGGGCAATGGCGGGAAATTCTTCCTCTTCATCGCCGATCAGCATTTTCTCCATATCCATATTTTTGCACTTCCAATTTTTAGAATCAGACAAAATAAAGGATGTGCCACAGAGGCAAGCCGCTAAAGGTGTGCTTCCCTCTGTGGCGGATCAATTTTGTCTGTCAGGTCTTTACGCATTACGGATTCAGAATACACGCTTTTCTGATGAAATACAATACCCTTTCATGGCGCTTTCGTTGCGGTCGGGGTTTCAAGAAGCGCCGGAGTAGGCGTGATCGTGGGAGTCTCTGTGGCGGGTGCCGGGCTGGGTGTGGGCGTTTCCACAAGCGGGGGAGTAGCCAGCATATCCAATAGAACCGCCAGATTATATGTGCTTACGACGAGTACAGGGCTTTCTCCCTTACGCACGTAGTACCCAGCTCCGGTTGGGGTTTCTTCACCAACCAGAACGAAGTAGAACTGGCCGCTCGAGAAGCCGACCGTGATAGTGTAGGCTGGAGAATCCAACCCGACCGCGGATGGATCAAGGTTTGGGAGGCTTTTTTCGATGGGGAGCGCCGTTATCTGGCTGGCGGCCGCTTCCACCGACCCCGCGATGGTTTCGGCAAAAAATGGTTTGGTTGCCACCCAAACCTCTCCCTGCCTCTCGAAACCGAGGATGTTGCCATCCGCGCTTTCGATCAAAAGGCTGGTAACAACGCCCTCTTCGGCGGGAAAGAGATACGCGATGGTGGGGATCGGCGAGGCAGTCCCATCCACTGGAGCGCTCTCGGGAAGGGAGTTATCCGATTTTTGAATGAAGTAGACGACCGCCGCAAGCGCGGCCAGTATCGCCAGATATACCCAGGTCCGCTTCATGACCTACCCTCGGCGGCGGCGTGAAGCCCAGGCGTACACGCCCAAACCGATCACGATTAGAGGGATGCCGCAAACAGAACCCAGATTGATCAACAGGCCAGCAATCTGGCTGGGCTGATTATAGGTACGCTGCGTGGTGTCCTTCGGCGTAACATCGTAGGTTTCACCCTGGCCGGCTGCCCAACTCACGGCATTGACAAACAGATCTCCGTTGCCGTATCCATCGAACCAGCCATCGGTTGCAAAGGTGGAACTGCCGATCAACACCACCTTGCCACCTTGATCGTTTTCGCTGGCAGCAGCCAGTACCACTGGCCCAGCCACATCGGTGGCGGGATCAAAACTGATGGCGGCTGCATTCCCCTGCAAGGGAGTGAAATCGGTCTCACCCCACGAGTCTGTGCCGGGGTTGGTTTGAAGCAGGGCGGTCTGTGTGTAGCTGGTGCGAGCCAGAATTTCAATGCTGCGGGTTAGCGGCATGATCGTGACCAGATTCATGCTGGCAGTAACAGGATGTGCTGTATCAGGCCAGGCGCCGACCGCGTTTTGGATCGTTTCGCTAGCCGTATCCACAACGAAGTCGTTGCGGAGGCGAAGTCCCCAAACGCTGTCGAGTGCTTCGGCGAGAGGGTCAATCTCTTCACCGAAATCTGTCATCGGGACCGGGTTTTCGAGAACCACAAGGGAACCGCCATGGATCGCATAATTGTTCAAAAGACTGGATTCGTTTGCGGTAATGGGCTTGGTTGGACCGACCACGATAACAGCCTTGGCGTCTTCCGGAATTCGGTTTTCAGCCAGAAGATTGAGGGTTTTGACGGTGATGTTCTTCTTTTCGAGTGTTTCCCGCGCGCGGCTAAAAGCGGTGTCGCCGCTTCCGTTCACGTCATTCTCGCCATGGCCGACAAGGAAGTAAACTGTGCGCGCTTCCGGGTTGGCGAGGCGGTTCATGGCGGTTAATATCTCGCTCTCGTCCGCATAGTTGGCGATCTCGGACCGACCATCCATTTGCAGCACGATCTTGCCGTCACCGGTCACCCCAAACTCCTTCGCCGCGATGGGGTCTTCGACCGGATCGATAAAGCGATAGCTAAACTTGCCGTCGCTGGCGGTTTCCATCTTTTCGAAAAGGGAGCGGGTGGTTTCTGCGGGGACTTGAGAATAGAAACCAATGGCTGTCATTTCACTCGGAAGATTTGCCATGGCCTCGGTTAGCTCGGGAGAAAGGGTGTTTGCTTTGTTCTCAGTCAAGTCCCAGGATGTGGCTTCCTTGATCTTGCTGTTTGTTTCAACGAGATAGTTGGCGACAACCACAATGCCAATAAAGGCCAGCGTAGTGATCAGCACGTTGCTTCCATAGCGGGCCTGACGTCCGGCCAGGAAGTTGCGAACGCTTTCCGGTTCAAGGATCGCGTATATTGCCACACCAAGAATGGTCAGGGCTGCGCTGATCTGAAGGGTTATGCGATAGGGAGCGGGGTCGAGGGGAGTAAACGCCTCGATGTTCATCAGGATATTAATGATTCCCGCGAACAGAGTAACGAGCAACGCGACAAGGGAAACGATCAGTGCAATGATCGAGTTGCGATTTTGCGGTTTGATATTCATTAGCGCCATCTCCGCGACTCAAGAGCCATTGTGCCGGTGAATAGTCCCACCGCGATCAGGCTGAGGAAATAGACCACGTCATTCAAGTTGATGGAACCGACGTTGAACGTGGTGTCATAGTGATTTGTGATCAGAAGGTATTGCAGAACTTCGCCGCCATTGGTCATCAGATTGGCGGGAAGACCGACCAGCCACCAGAGCGTGAGGAATACCACGAACGAAACGAAGAACGCTGCCAGTTGATTGCTGAACAAGGCCGAAATCCCGGTGCCCAGCGCCAGAAAGGCGGCAGCGATCAGGATTAAGCCAAGATACGATGTCAGCATCACAGTCTGATCGATTCCCGGATCAACAAGGAAATTTAGGACAATGGGGTAGACGAGCGTGATCCCGATGACGGTCAGCACGAAGAGCAGACCGCCCAACCATTTACCAGTAACAAGCTCAAAATCGCTGACTGGTGACGTGAGCATCAACTCGATGGTTCCACTACGGGTTTCGTCGGCTACCAGGCGCATCGTCAATGCGGGAGTAATCAACATCAACAGGAACGCGAAAAAACCGTTCAGTTGTGAAATGTCCGGTGGTGGACCGCCAAATGCCGCGTATTGATTGGCGTTCGCCAGAATAAACGCAAAAGCAGCGCCCAGCATGAAAAGTAAGCCAGCCGCCAGCGCATAGGCAATGGGGCTGATGAAGTAATGATCGTATTCGCGTTTCGCGATGGTCCAAATGTTTCGCATGAGATACCTCGCCTATTTTTTCGTTGCGCCATCTTCCTTGGTCACTTCAAGGAAGATTTCTTCGAGGCTCATTCCAACGGCGCGCATTTCCAATAAATCGTATCCAGACTGGATGACAGCTTTGGCTACTTCAGGGCGCACGTCTTGAGCGGGCATAAATTGATATTCGACAGACCCATCCTGCAGGGCGCGGACATTCTGTACTCCCTTCACTTTCTTTACCTTTTCGATGAGACCGTCGTTATCGCCGCGGACGGTCAGGTGAACGCGTTCAGCACCAACCAGACGGGCTTGCAGGTTTTCGGGGGTGTCCTCAACAACGATGCGGCCTTTGTTGATGATCATGACTCGGTCGCAAAGCTGTTGAGCCTCAGACAAGATGTGTGTTGAGAGCAGAACTGTGCGTTCTTTGCCGATCTCGCGGATCAGATTGCGCACATCTACTACCTGACCTGGGTCAAGGCCGATGGTCGGCTCATCCAAGATCAATACTTCCGGGCGGTGGAGAATGGCTTGTGCCAAACCGACACGCTGGCGCATGCCCTTGGAAAGATTGGCAATATAGCCATCCGCGCGTTCGAGCAGGCCGACGCTTTCCAGTGTCTCATCAACACGTTCTGCGGCGTTCGGAATATGGCGGAGGTCTGCCATGAATTTCAGATAATCGAAGACCGTCATATCAGTGTAAAGCGGCACGTTTTCTGGCAGATAGCCAACGCGGCGACGAACCTCGATTGACTCCTTGACAACATCGTACCCGGCGATTCGCGCCTCGCCTGAGGTGGGTGCCATGTAGCCGGTCAGGATGCGCATAGTAGTGGTTTTTCCAGCCCCGTTTGGGCCGAGAAAACCTATGATTTCACCTTGCTGTGCCTCGAAGGTTAGCTCCTGCAAGGCGCGGCGCGCACCGTAATCTTTGGTCAATTCATTGACTTGAATCATGAATACTCCTTGCCCCGGGAATTGGCGAAACAAAAGGCACGCCATCCGAAGAGTCGTGCCAATTGGGGATTGAGGGGGAACCGAAAAATACTATACAAAATTTGATAAGCAAAGTCAAGTAGGTGTTTTATCCTCTAATCTAATCTTAATCTCAAGAAAGCGGTGCAATTTGACCGTTGTGCTGGCACCGCTTTCTTGAGAGGATATTTACTGTACCAATTCCACCGTGGGATTCACGGGAGCGTCATAGTTATCGCCGTTGTTGTACAAGATGTACGTGTCGTTCGTGCCACCCATATCCACTGTATAGCCAATCACCTGACTATGCAAACCAGATGCACTGCCTGTGCCATTGATGGTGATTGGGGATGACGGTGCCAGGATTGCCCCGGTGAAACTGGATGCAGAATTACCGTTGATATGAATTTCGTTGGAATTGTTTTCGGGCATGAAGAGCATGAGCCCGGCATACGGTCCACTTGTCGGAGCAGACAGGTTGATTTCGGCACCGCCGTTCCAGCGAACATCCCCGCTTACCATAACGATCACCACACCTGAACCGGTCAGGTCATCACTAGCATTCATTCGGAAGTTGCCATCTACACAGTAGATGCCTGGGTCAAGCTGGGTTACACCGTTGGGCGGGAAAGTGCCGGTATAGTTCCCCGGGCTTAACTTGTTTCCGCTCTGCGCAGCACTTCCGGAGCAGGTTGGGTTGGGGTATACCACCGGAGGGAGAGGCGAAGCTCCGCTTCCTATACAACCTCCTGGAACATTGATCGAGCCGGGTTTATAGGTAATTCCTCCAACAGCCTGTAAACATGGTGCGGTTAGCTGGGCTGAGCCGCTGTTGTTGAAGAAAGCCGACCCAGCGCAGTCGGAATTTACGAACAACCCACCGCCTACAACATCTACATCTGAATTCCCTTGGAACTTAATCGCTTTGCAGTCGTGCGGTGCAAGGCTGACGATCGCGTTTCCCAGGAACATCGGGGCGGTATACGAGGGTGTTGCACGTGCCACAGCCTGAACTTGATTCTTGATGCTTGTAATTCCTACTACCGGGCCAAAAAAAGTATTAATGGTCGCGGTGATTCTAACTTGAATGTAGTCAGAGTTCCCCGAGTATGGGCCGCTGATGGGCGGGCTGTAGATCTCTACATTGACATTCGGATCACTGGAGCCGGAGCCGTAATCCGTATCAGTGTAATTGTTAGACGCTGCGCGTGCGAGCCCTTCATTGTACAGGTTTCCGCCGCGGACTTTTGCGAGGGCGGCATCCAAAGCTGTCGCGTCAGCGGCGTTTTGAGCTCGGCGGCGCTCTGCATATGCGTTCCCGCCGTCTACTGCCAGCGCTGTCAATCCGATCAGGCCGACGATCGCAAAAACGATCATTATCAAAGCCTGACCCTTTTCAGAGGCTTTCTTTTTCATTTGAAATAACTCCTATTGCAAAAAGCGGATACGATGAAAGCCGGCGGAGGCCAAGAAAGGAAGCCGGCTGCTTAAGGATACCGCCTCCGTTGAAAATGTGAATTTACACTTATGTAAGCTAAAACGAGCCCGCGCAAAAACCTTGCGCGGGCTCAGGTATTTATTCCACAGTTACGCTCTTGGCGAGGTTTCGAGGCTGATCAACGTCCAGGCCTCGTAGCGCTGCGATGTGATAGGCCAGCAGTTGCAAAGGCAGGACCGTAATGATCGGCGAAAGCATCCATGGTGCTTCAGGAATCCATAACACATGGTTGGCCATGCTCTTGACCAGTTCGTCGCCATCCGTGGCGAGTGCGATCACTGTACCGCCTCGAGCCTTGGCCTGCTGGATCTGGCTGATCATTTTCTCATGCCATGGATCCTTCGGTGCAAGACAAAGTACAGGCATTTGCTCGTCGATCAAGGCGATTGGGCCGTGTTTCATTTCACCCGCCGGGTACCCTTCGGCGTGTATGTAGGAGATTTCTTTCAGTTTCAAGGCACCTTCATAAGCGATGGGCATGTTGATTCCACGGCCAAGGTAGAGACAACCATGAATATCCTTAAGTGCATGAGCCACTTTTTCCACTTCGGCTTCTCGTGCGATGGTCCGGCCGGCAAGGTCGGGAACCAGACGGAGGTCCGAAACGAGCGAACGGCGGGTGGCTTCATCGATGGTGCCGCGTAAATCCGCAAGCAAGATCGCCAGCATGTACTGATCTACGAGCGGGGCAGTGAATGCCTTGGTGGATGCAACGCCGATTTCGGGTCCGGTTTGCATCGAGATGGCGCCATCTGCAATGCGCATTGCCTGTGAGCCGATCGCGTTGACGATGCTCCACAAAATGGCGCCTTTTCGACGACCCTCTTCCATGGCCGCAAGAGTATCGGCTGTCTCTCCAGATTGGCTGATTGCCATGACGACCGTATCTTCGTCGATGATCGGGTCACGATAACGGAATTCGGAGCCGATCTCAACTTCAACGGGTACACGCGCGATCCGTTCGATCAGGTATTTCCCGACCATGCCCGCATATGCAGCCGTGCCGCATGCAGTGATGTAGATTTTCTTGATGCGTTTTGCCAGTTCCGGGGTCAGGTTGAGTTCTGGGATGCGAATTTTGCCGTGCTCAAAATCCACGCGGCCGGCCAGTGTATCGGTCAATGCGCGGACCTGTTCGTGGATTTCTTTTTGCATGAAGTGGCGATACTCGCCTTTTTCGGCAGCCACGGGGTCATACGAAACGATATGAATTTCTGGGTGGACCGGCCCGGTGCCATCCAGCGATTCAATACGGGCGGAGTCTTTTGTAAGCACAGCCATTTGGCGTGATTCCAAAAATGATACACGGCGTGTGTGTTCGAGAATTGCGGGAACATCCGATGCGGCGAACATTTCACCGTCACCATACCCAACAACAACGCCTCCCGCATTACCGATGCGGGCCGCTACGATCTTATCCGGCTCGTCCGCGGACATCAGGACCACCACATTCGCCCCTTTGATATGCTGAAATGTCTTACGGGCAGCCTCTTCAAGGTCTAAGCCGGTGGCTAAGTAGTGTTCAACCAGGTGAACAATGGTCTCTGTATCCGTGTCTGATTTAAATTCAACCCCCTCAGCGGATAATTCCTCACGCAGCTCGAGGAAGTTCTCAACGATACCATTTTGTACGACCACAACGCGTCCGCTCTGACCTGTATGCGGGTGTGCATTGCGGGCGCTTGGTGCTCCGTGTGTTGCCCAGCGCGTATGGCCAATGCCAAGCGTACCCGATATCGGGGACTTTTGAAGCAGGTCTGCTAATCCAGACAGCTTTCCAGCCTCGCGGCGTACCTCGATCTGGCCGTTCTGCAAAATGGCAATGCCGGCCGAGTCATAGCCGCGGTATTCCAGCCGTTTCAGGCCGTTGTAAATTATCGGCGTCGCGTCACGCGGGCCGATGTATCCGACGATTCCACACATGGTAGGGGATCCTCCAGTTTTGTTGTTGAATTTACGAACATGGAAGCATATTTGCAAGCGGGCATACAATGCTCACTCGCATCAGCTCTCAGTTTTTTGTGCCATTCTCCACGGTTTTGTCCGCTGCATTGCTGCTGCGGCATTAGGGCGTGAGATTGTTTCTGGAGGGAAAGAATTGCGGGTCTGGCTGGACCCGGAGGGCTTCCGCTGGTCGTTCGATTTTTTCGCATCTGTTCTGCGATTGGCTCCGTCTCGCGACGGAGAACCCTCTTCCTCGTCAACTCTACTCGTCATAATCAGAGTAAAGTCCATGCGCTGTCTTTCCCGAATAAAATAGGTCGTTCGCCTCCTTTCTTGGGGTTGGTAGGGCGGGATTATACCAATAAAAAATAAAACGAGCCGGGGTGCCCGGCTCGTTTTATGGAATTTCATCTTCTTACTCGATCAACTGTATTTCAGGCATGACCTGCGCATCATAATTCTGATTGTCGATATACTTCACGATGATGACCGATTGTCCGTCCAGCTCAACACGGTACCCGATAATTTGACTGCGGAAACCGTAGTCTGATTCCATGCCGGTAATGCGGATCAACGATCCAGGAGCAAGGATGGTGCCGCTGATCATGGATTCGGAATTGCCGTTCAGAACAACCTTCTTGTGATTGTCGATCGGCAAGTAAAGCAAGAGACCCTTGAAAGGCCCGGTCGTCGGTGCGCTTAGTTGGATGGTCGCGCCTCCGCTGAATCGAACCGTGCCATGCTCAATGTAAAGGACAACATCATCACCATACAAACTTTTTCGTCCTTCCACGCGAAAATCGCCGTTGATGCAGTAGATTCCAGCATCCAATTCAGTCACACCATCCGGAGGAAAGTCGCCGTCCCAGTTCCCGGAAGACATGGATCGCCCGTTTTCAGAAACAGTAGCCATCTTGGAACCGCAACCCGGCTTGGGCATTACGAACGGTGGAGGATACGGTAGTTGGGATGCGCCGGTGCTGGGGATGAAGGGGCGGCCCCGGTCCCACTCTGGACGGCCGCGATTGGCGTACGCAGAATAGGTCAGTCGCTTGATCAAGTCGAGTTTTTGTATGGACGCACCACCAACAATATTGACAGGGCTTTTATCCATCAGGACCAGACTGCCGTTTCCCTGCTGCAAGAAGGCGCAAGCGCGGTCTCGTGAGTTGATGAAGAGGCCGCCTCCTTCCAGGCGCAATGTGGCTTCACCGTGCAGCCAAAACGCTTTGTTGTAGATGCAGTCGCTGCTAGGAGCCAGGCTGATTACCGAGTAGCCATACATCATCTCGCCCCATTGGGATGGCTTGGCGCGTGCCATTGCCTCGACCTTGTTCGTCATTTGACCGATGTTGATGACAGGGGCAAAGAACGTATTCACATTGGATGTGATCACAACTTGAATATATTCTTTGTTATTCTGATACGGACCGCTGGTGGGAGGATTGTGGACCTCCACGATGCTCTTTTCGCCGTCGTTTGCATAGCCATTTTGTGCGGCTGCTTCCATGGCGGCTTGGATCGCGTTTTCTCCTCGAATGCGTGCGCGTGCAGCCGCAAGGACGGCGCTGTCAGCGGCATTTTGTGCCTGCCTGCGGTCAGCATACGCCATGCCTCCATCCACCACCAGGCCTGTGATTGCAAGCAGGACGATCAAAGCCACCACAATAAGGACAATGGCTTGGCCGCGTTCCGAGCGGGGGGGATGGATGGAGGATGGGATTTGCATTATTGCACCAATTCAACCTGAGGCGGGATGGGAGCTTGATAATTTTCACCGGCATTGTAAATGATATTCATTAATGAATTGCCGGAGATGTCGACGGTATAGCCGATGATCTGGCTGTGAAGGCCGGTTGCGCCGCCGGTTCCGTCGACGGTCACATCGGAGCTGGGTGCTAGGATCGAACCTGAGAACGAGGAACTGGAATTACCGTTTATGACCACTTCGTTCGTGTTGCTTTCCGGCATAAACAGGAGCAGCCCGCTGTATGGACCGCTGGACGGTGCGTCAAGTTGTACCGTGGCACCGCCGTTCCAGCGGACATCGCCGGTGTTTACCACGATCACAACGTCACTGCCGATCAGGGTGTCGCTGGCATTTAAGCGGAAATTGCCGTCTACGCAATAGATGCCGGGTTCCAAATTCGTGACACCTGACGGCGGGAATGTGCCAGTGTAGTTGCCGGGGCTGAGTGTATTGCCATTTTGGCTGGTGTTTCCCGAGCAAGTCGGATTCGGGTAAACAATGCCGGGCAAGGGAGACACGCCAGTATTGATGCAGCTACCTGGAATGTTAACTGCACCGGGTGTGTATGTAATTCCACCAACTGCCTGGAGACATGGCGCAGTCAACGAACCCGCGTTACTGTTGTTGAAGAACGCAGAGTCGTCACAATCGGAGTTAACGAACAGGCCGCCTCCAACCAGGTTGGTATTTGCATTGCCCTGATATGTTAGTGCCTTGCAGTCGTGGGGCGAAAGGCTTACGATCGCGTTGCCAAACGCCATTGGCGTGATAACCGCCGGCTTTCCTCGTGCAACCGCTTCGACCTCATTCGTGATCTCGTTGATGCCAACCACGCGGCCAAAGTATGTGCGAATCGTGGCGGTGATGATGACCTGTACGTATTCGCTATCTCCGGAATACGGGCCATCAGTAGGCGGGCTGTAGATCTCTACATTGACCTTGGGTTGTGTCGAACCAGCACCAGGGTCGCCGTCAACATAGTTGTTGCTTGCGGCGCGCGCCAAACCTTCGTTGTACAGGTTTCCGTTGCGAACCTTTGCCAGGGCAGCATCCAATGCGGTTGTATCTGCGGCATTTTGAGCGCGACGGCGTTCTGCGTACGCATTTCCGCCATCCACTGCCAATGCAGTCATACCGATCAGGGCAACGATCGCAAATACGATCAGGATCAACGCCTGACCCCGTTCCTTCTGTGCATGCGTTCTCTTCTTCATACCTTCCATCCTTTTATGGTGTGAGGTCTACGGACACGGTGGGGTCAGAATCGTATCTGTCACCGTTGCGCGCAGCCGAATGAAATCACCAACAAATGCTCCAATAAAAGGCATGGAAATGGGATAGTCGTATTCCAGGGATACGGTGATACCGTTCCCTTCACACACGGCGCCGGTATAAGAAATATTGATGGCGAGGGGGCCGCCGCCGTTGTCGTATAAATCGCTAATCAAGCCGGTAGCGCCAGAAGCATTTGCCGCACGTTGGCGAATCCCGCTTGTGTTGGTGGGATTCATAGAGCCATACAGTGCACCTTCTTGCGCGGCATCGCGCATGGCGATATAGTGGAATAGGCCGATGCCAAAATCCACTGCTCCAGCTAGCAGGATCAAAATTGCGGTGAGGCTGATGGCGAATTCCACCAGACTTTGACCGCGGGTGTTATTGCGAGGCAGTAAGTGTTTCATTTCAATTGCTCATTTTTACTAGAATCGAGTACGGGACAGCTGGTTTCTGCGAATGTTACAAGGATCTTTTCGGAACCATTGTTGTTATAGTTCTTGTTGAAGCTGAGAGAGATAAGTTTGCTCGCGCCCGCAGCAACACTGACATCGCCCGTGAAAGCTGAAACGACAGCCGGGGAACCAGGCAACGATCCCGACCAAATGGATATACCGCCAAAGGAAATTCCTATAAGCGCCTGCCCATTCGGTGTATTGTTTTGAAAATATATTTCAATGGAAGAGATGTGAATCGTGCCGGCCGTGCTGTCGTTGAAGACCGTCATGCTGTATGTGGGGGACGTTTTGAGCACACTGTGCTTGACAATGCAGGTGAAGGCGGTCCCTGTGGCGGTGGGTGTATTCGTCGCAGTCCCCGTTTGTGTTGGGGTTCTGGTAATGGTGGGGGAAGGCGTCCTGGACGGCGTATACGTAATCGTCGGTGACAAAGTGGCGGTAGGTGTAAATGGCGTGGATGTAGCTGTAGGCGGGAGTGTGTTGGTGGGGATTGTGGTGGGGGTGGGCGCCAATGTGTTCGTGGGCGCATTCCAACCAAGCGGAGCGGCGGTAATGGCGATTGGTACGCTGACCAACACAGTGCGAGCGCTTGTTGAGGAAATTGTAAATGCTTCAAAAGGAACGAGCGGGACGATGGGAGCGTATTGTGTGCTTACCGTAATGCGCACACGGTTCGTGTTGCCGCTGGATGGGACGAAGGAAGAGTCTGTCGCTGATCCAACTGTGCAATAGGCAACAGGATTGACACCTTCGCCTTCATCATGAATGATGGCGATGTCTGCATCTGCCAGCGAGTCAATGAAGGCGGATCGGCGGGCAGCTGACCGCATGCCGGCGCAATCCTGATATCGCGGGGTCACACCGGCATCGTTCAAACCGGTAGTCGCTGCGTATCGCGCCGCAGATCGTGCCGATGTGACAATGCTCGAATAGATGAAAAGCAAGCGGCCCACCTCGATCACACCATAGACAAGGAGGAGAAGAATGGGCAAAACCAGGGCAAATTCAACCATGGCTTGCGCTGGAGTTTTTGGAAGGTGATGTCGTTTTGCTTTCATGATAAATAAGTTCCTAAATGTAGTTTAGATAAGGACAATTAATCAACCAATCCTACTTCGGTACTAGGAATTGAACCAGGTGAGGCAGGAAGAGTATCAGGAATGCGCTCAATATGAAAAACGGACCGAACGGGATGAAAATCATCCACGATTGGAAACGCCGCGCTACGAATAAGATCAACATAATGAAAGCGCTGATCACGCCGCCAAGTAGAACGCCAAAAAGAATACCAAACCAGATCAGTGGCCAACCCAGCATGAAACCAAGGATGGTCGCCAGGATCACATCGCCTGCGCCGAAAGCATCTTCATCATCTGCTTCAAGACCGGCTGCCCGCATCCGGCGTGCGCGCATTTTTGTAAAAAACACGCCGAACAGATAGAACAGGTACACCATGCCAAATCCGACCGCGCCTCCGATCAGGGTGGTAACCAGCCCGTGTCTCAGAGTTCCGATGATGATACCCAGGATTGCGCCGGCGATGCTGGTAGGGTGCAAGATCAGGCGATGCTCAAGGTCGATCACGAAAACAATGCCGAAATACACTAATAATAACCACCCCAGTATGGGTTCCATCCTGGGTGGCGGAGCAAGCCAAAAATAGATGTTTAGAATAATGAAGAGGATAAGAACAGCAACGGCCCGGACCCGCCGTGAGGTCCCGCATGAACGGCACTTGTGTAAAAGCAGATAATCCGGCCAGGAGAAGGTCGAGTCACAATAACTACAATGAGGCTGGCTAAGTCGTCTCGTGGCTGGCAGAACATCGGCCACATAATTAACAATCAAGCCGCCCGCCAGGCCGGTCAGGAGCGAGATGACTACACCAATTTCCACATATTGATTATAGCCGAATTAGCAAATTAAAAAAATGGTGTAAGTTACCTGTAATGTGCTGGCCGAAACACATAATCTGCCTTAGAATCTATTTGCTTACAAAGGAGACCCCATGGAAAAATTCATGATTGAAGGCGGCATCCCGTTGCGGGGTGAAGTGACGCCGGGTGGGAATAAGAATGCAGCTTTGCCGCTTTTGGCGGCTTGCCTCCTCACCGAGGAGCCTGTCATCTTGCATAACGTGCCTCGTATTCGGGACGTGAGCGATATGCGCCATTTGATCGAAAGCCTGGGCGCTACTGTGGAGGATCTGGGCGGCCATTCCTGGCGCATCACAGCTCGGACGCTCCGGCCGGCTGACCTCGACCCGGACCTTTGCCGTCGCATTCGCGCTTCCATTCTTCTGGCGGGACCGATGACAGCCCGTTCGGGGGGGATTCGCCTTTCGCCACCGGGCGGAGATGTGATCGGGCGCCGTCGGCTCGATACGCATATCCTTTCGTTACAGGCCCTTGGCGCGCATGTGACTTATGATCGCTCGCTTGATTTCAAGGCTACAGGCCTGAGCGGCGCGGATATCCTTCTTGATGAAGCCAGCGTGACCGCCACAGAGAATGCCATTATGGCAGCCGTGCGCGCCAGGGGAACAACCACGCTGCGCAACGCTGCATCTGAGCCTCATATTCAGGAGTTATGCCATTTCCTCAATACTCTTGGTGCTCGTATCGAAAACATCGGCTCAAACACCCTTCATATTGAGGGCGTAGATTCCCTGCATGGCGGTGAGTTTACGATCGGCTCAGATTATCTTGAGGTGGTGAGCTTTGTCGGGGCTGCAGTGGTAACCGGTGGCGAATTGCTGATTCGGAATGCCGGAGTGCAATACCTCGAAATGATCGCACAGGTTTTCCGCCGGCTTGGTGTGCATTGGGATGTAAGAGGGGATGATATTTTTGTCCCGTCCAGTCAATCGCCCGCCATCGTGCCCGATCTGGGAGGTGCAATCCCCGAGATTAAGACAAATGTTTGGCCCGCCTTTCCAACCGATCTGATGAGCATTGCCATCACTGTTGCTACGCAGTCAGCTGGCTCGGTTCTTTTTCACGATTGGATGTACTCTGGTCGCATGTACTTTACGGATAAACTGGTAGGCATGGGGGCACGCATTATCTTATGCGATCCGTACCGGTGTCTGGTACAGGGACCAAGCCGCCTTTACCCCGAGAAAATGGAAAGCCCAGACATCCGCGCCGGAATGGCTCTATTGTTGGCTGCCCTCGCCGCCCAGGGGACGTCTACGATCCGTAACATCGGTCAGATCGATCGCGGTTATGAACAAGTGGATGAGAAACTGCGTGCCCTTGGGGCGAAGATCGAACGGGTTTCCGAGTGATCTTAGACAGCCTGCGCGCAGCGTTTGGATAATGTCGCGGCAATATCCATGCGGTATGCCGCCGAGCCCCACTCATCAGTGGCTTCGTGACAGGCGTTGCGCGCAGCTGTTTCCAGTCCGCCCGATTCTGTTCCATCCATTGCAAGGGTTGGCGATTTTCCCCAACCGCCAATGACAAGCCGCGTTCTCCCCGAGGTCCATTGGGATAGAGCTACACAGACAATAGGCTTGTCTGATGGTGTCCGGGAAACGTACTCAAATGCGAATTTTCCATGAATGGGAATGACGATCTGGGTGATCAGTCCGCGAGGGCGGAGGGGGAGAAATTCTCCAAGGTGGGTAACTACAGACTTGCCATCAGCGATCTGCTCTACTTTTGTGTCTAATGCAAGCAGTGACGCCGTAAACGACGAGCGTCCATCTGCTGTGACCAGGGTTCCAGCCACGGTGGCTGAATTACGAAGATTCAATGGTGCTTCGAGTTTAATGGCTGTCTTTAATGCTTCCGGGCAATGAGCCGATTCGAGCAACTGTTGAAGCGTAACCGTGGCGCCCACTTCAAGGTTGTTGCCTTTTTTATGGATGCGGTTCAGGCCCAGGGATTGAAGATCCACAACAGAGACTGTTTCGGTTTGAACATGGGAGAGGAATGTACCTCCCCCAAGAGGGAAAGTGTTGGGTTGAGAGAGCAGCGCCAGTGCTTCATCAAGTGTTTGAGGGCGGTGATAGGTGGTGATCATGATGCCTCCGTGTGATACGCCTCCATTATACTGGAGAAGCGAAAGGCATGTTCTCTCTTTGGATCGGCGCCGATTCTGCGAAAGCGGAGAAACAAAAGACTCCCTCAAGCGAGGGAGTCGGAGCTGGGGATCAAGGATTCGAACCTCAAATTTTGCGTCCAGAGCGCAACGTGATGCCATTTCACCAATCCCCAAAATTCCAGCGGGCGGTATTTTAGCACATCGAATTCATTCGGGCAAGGGCATACCGCAGCAAGCCGCGGTTGGAGTAAAATGGAGGCGCATGTCCGCCCAATTATCGATTTCTCAGGTTATCCAATCCCAATTCCGCGATCTCAATGCCCTGTTGTCGGCATCGCAGACTGTGCCGTCCGGAGCGGGCGAGTCGCTGGCTCGGGTGTCTCAACTTGTTCAATCGCTGGAGCAAAAGGTCAATCGGTTATTCGACCTGCATCAAAGCCAGCTTGGAGCCTTTATGGGCGTCGGGCGGGTCATTAATTCTTCAGCGGGATTGAAGCAGGTGCTCGAAGAGGTAATGGATCGACTTGTGCACCTGATGCAGGCAGAGCGCGGATTCCTGCTCCTCAAAGACACCAATGGAGAATTGACCGTGCAAACCGCACGCGGGATGGAGCAAGACAGCATACAGCAAGTCTTTTCTGTCAGCCGCACGATCATCCGCACGGTCACCGACACGGGCAAGCCCATTCTCACCACAAATGCGCAATCCGATCCGCGTTTCGAACAACAATTGAGCGTGGCGGCGTTTCAATTGCGCTCCATTCTTTGCGCACCGCTCAAACTCAAAGACGAATTGATCGGCGTCATCTACGTGGATCATCGCGGCATGCCTGGCATGTTCCGCGAAAGCGACCTTGGGCTCATCTCTGCGTTTGCGGATCAGGCCGCCGTGGCCATTGACAATGCCCGCCTTTTCGAAAGTCTCAAAGCCGCGAACGATGAATTGGAACTTGCGTACGATGCCACCCTCAACGGCTGGGTGCGCGCCCTCGACCTGCGCGATAAAGAGACTGAAGGCCATACCCAGCGGGTCACCTCGCTCACGGTTCAACTGGCGAAATATATGGGAATGGATGATTCGGAACTTATACACATTCGCCGAGGAGCATTGCTGCACGACATCGGCAAGATGGCCATCCCCGATGCCATTTTGCTCAAGCCCGGCGACCTCACCTCCGACGAGCGCAGCCTGATCCGCAGTCACCCCGTCTTTGCATATGAAATGTTAAAGCCGATCCAGTTCCTGCACCGCGCCATCGATATTCCGTATTGCCATCACGAAAAATGGGACGGCTCCGGCTACCCCCGTGGATTGAAGGATGTGCAGATCCCCTTCGCGGCGCGCATCTTTGCCGTGGCGGACGTATGGGACGCCCTCACCTCCGATCGCCCATATCGCAAGGGCATCCAGCCGGGGAAAGTCCGCGATCACATCCGCGACGAGGCGGGGATTCACTTCGATCCGCAGGTAGTGGACGCCTTTCTGCGCTTGCCAACGCTCGATTGACACCTCACCCGCTTCGGGCGCGGACGGGAAGCGGGGGAGGCCGTCGCGAGTTATTTCCTCGCCGCCCGGCGCGTGTTCTCCTCCATGTCCATCAGAATCAGCAACGTCCGGCCGATGGCTTGCAACGCAATGAAATACACCACGCCGCGGAACGGACGCTCGAGCGTGAAGATCAGGTTGTTTGCAAAATCGATCAGGCGCCAGCCAACGTAACCACCCATAAAATAAGTGGATGCGATCCCGTACAAAGCCAGCAGAAAATCCACCGCATAGACAGCTGCCACGGTCCAGGCCAGAATATCAGCCCAGCGGGCAAGGCGCAGGATCGCATCGGGGTTGAAATAGGTACCGAGGAATTTTGAATTTTTAGATTCTGCCATGTGTGCCTCCAGGGCGGATTATACCCGCCGACGAAGATGCGCCGCTAAAGTATAATTACAGCATTCAATTGATATCCGAGGAAGAATGACCGAAGAGAAAACCAGCCGAATTCCCGCGTTCATCCGCGAAGCCGTTGCCGAAGACCTGAAGAACGGACGCTTCAACTACGTCCGTACCCGTTTGCCACCCGAGCCGAACGGATATTTGCACATCGGCCACGTCAAGGCCTTTTTGATCGATTACTTCACCGCGCAGGAATTTGGCGGCGAATTGTATCTGCGTTTCGATGACACCAATCCATCCAAGGAAGAGACCGAATTCGTGGAAGCCATCGAATCGGACGCAACCTGGTTGGGAATCAAATGGGCCAAGGTGACCTTCGCCTCCGACTACTTCGACCTACTCTACGATTGGGCTGTGCGTCTCGTCAAGATGGGCCTCGCCTACGTGGACGATCAGACCCAGGAAGAGATGAGCGCAAGCCGCGGCACCCTGCCCAAAGGCACAAAGTGGAGCGATACGGAATCGGCCATCAAGCCCGGCGTAGACTCCCCGTATCGCAACCGATCCGTGGAGGAGAATCTCGACCTGCTCGAGCGTATGAAGAGCGGCGAATTCCCCGAGGGAAGCCGTGTGCTGCGTGCCAAGATTGACATGTCGCACCCGAATATCCTCCTGCGCGATCCGGTCATGTACCGCATTATGAACGTTCATCATCACCGCACCGGCGACAAGTGGCACATCTACCCGATGTACGATTGGTCGCACGGACAGAACGACTCGATGGAGGGCGTGACCCACTCGCTATGCTCGAACGAGTACATCATCCACCGTCCGCTGTATGAGTGGTTCTTGCAGAAGTTGGAAGCCTTTCCGAGTCGACAGATCGAGTTCTCGCGCCTCAACCTGACCTACGCCATGATGAGCAAGCGCAAACTCCGCAAACTCGTCGAGACCGGAGTCGTGCGCGGCTGGGACGATCCGCGTCTGACCACCCTGCGTGGATTGCGCCGCCGCGGCGTGACTCCGGAAGCGATCACCAACTTCATCACCACGACCGGCGAGACTCGCAACGACTCATGGGTGGAGATGGCCCAGTTCGAGGCCGTTATCCGCGATGACCTGAACAAGCGCGCCCTGCGCCGCATGGCGGTCTTGAATCCGCTCAAGCTGGTGATCGACAACTATCCCGAAGGTCAGACCGAGGAGATGGACGCGGTTAACAATCCCGAAGACTCCTCAGCGGGAACACGCAAGGTCCCGTTCTCGAAGGTGCTGTACATCGAACAGGATGATTTCCGCGAGACCCCGCCGCCAAAATATTTCCGCCTGTACCCCGGCAATGAGGTGCGTCTGCGCTACGCCTACCTGGTCAAGTGCACGCACGTGGTCAAGGATGCGGCGGGCAATCTGACCGAGGTCCACTGCACGTATGATCCCGCAACCAAGGGCGGCGACGCGCCGGATGGGCGCAAGGTCAAGTCCACGATCCACTGGGTTTCGGCGGAACATGCCGTCAAAGCCGAGGTGCGACTGTACGAGCAGTTGTTCACCGTCGAACGACCGGATGATGGTGAGTTGGAGCAGATCGTCAACCCGAATTCGTTGCAGATCGTTGACAGCGCTTATGTAGAGCCCGCCCTGGGCAATCTGGAAGCAGGGGAGAGGTTCCAATTCGAGCGCACTGGCTACTTCTGCGCGGACCTCGACACCAAGCCCGGCAAGCCGGTCTTCAACCGCACGGTGACATTGAAAGACAGTTGGGCGAAGGAACAGAAGAAGGGGTAGTCGGCTGTTCTGTAAGTAAAATAGTCAACCGCCTCGTGAGGTCAACTCGCGAGGCGGTTTTGATTTGTTGGTATTGGCTTCAAAT